>JAKLEG010000153.1 GCA_022703175.1 Myxococcota bacterium
GTTGGCAGCGTCATGGGTTCAGGTCACGCAGAGGGGTCAATGCTCCTGGGAAACTCCAGGTGCAGGGGGGTCAATGCTCGTGAGAAACTTTAGGCCAGAGGGGTCAAAGGTCGTGGGAATCGACAACTGATTCAAGCGCGCAGGGGGGGTCGATGGCAAAGCACCTTAACGTGGCGATGATGAGGCTGTACTGGGAAGTGCTCACGAAAGGTCGTAGTGTTCAACGCGTCCTCGCCAAACTGCTTGAACTTGTCAACAAAATGGATGCTGGACGTGAACCAGAAGCGCGTAGGAGCCACAAAGCCCACCTGCCGTTGCCCAAAGCGAGTCTACAACTGTAGTTATGTCCTCACTTTGACGGTTGCTCTACTATCCGGCGGTGACATTGGCTCGCAGCAATTTGCCAAAGAGTTGCAGATACGCCTTTTGCGCCGGCGACAGCTCGTCGGTCTCGTCCATGCGATTGATGGCGTTGGCGATCTCGGTTTTGTCCAGATAGCCATCGTGGTTGGACTGCAGGCCGACGCTGTGATCGATCAGGCGCGCAACCGCCCTGGCTTCTGGGGCAAAATCGTCGACGCGGATGCGGCTGAGCCAATCGCCGAACAGCGAAAACGGCACTTCACCCTCGAGGATGCCGACGGCAGTGGCAGCCTGGCGAATCGATTCTTTGAGCGGGTCACCGTCGGCGAGCCTCTGCACTTTTTCCCAGGCGACTTTGAGCTCGGCGATGCTCAACACGCCGTCAGCCGGGCCGGGGATGTACGGATCTTGATCCACGTCTTTGAGGTTGGGACGGTCGCCGCCACCGACAGTGTTGAGAGACAGACAATCGAATACGCGCATGGGTCACTCCTCGCCGCCGGTTATCGGCATTACCTCGACAGTGTTCACGGTTTTTTGCGGATGAAACGCGAGCGAACCGGGACCCCAAGACCGCCGATCGAGTCGACAGCGGACCGGCGCCGTCAACGACCCGACGGAGTCAAAACACCAGTGTTGGCGCTAGGCTTGGGCAGGGGCAATGAGCAGGCTCCGCCCAACGGACCCTGGGCGCGCTTGAGTTGTTCGACGGCCGCCTGACCTTTGGTCACGAGCTCGTCGGGAGTCCCGCTGATTTGGGTCACCAGGCCGGAGATGGCCACGATCGGCAGCGTCAAGATGTTCAAGGGCTCACCGTTGGGTGCTGATTCCAGCGTCCAAAGCACGGTGCCCTGCAATGGCGTGCCGGAGCCGTCGTAAATGCCGCCAAAGCGGTCGCCGCTCCACACGTTGCCCATCATGCCGCGGCCGAGGATCAAGTGATACCCCGGGCACCCGTCTACTTTTACCAGGAGCGCGCCCAGGCCCGTGCCTTTGAGCGCGTCCTTGACCTGTCGGTAGGACAGCGCGCACTCGGTGTAGATCACTTTGGCCACGCCCAACTCGGACTTCGCGTCGATCTGGTGGGTGGTGGAGATGGCCTGGGGCCGGCCCGGCGTGCGGCTATTGAGCGCGTCAAAAGCGTCACGGGGTTGTGCCAGGAAATACATGTTCCGCAGGGGCAGGCCGTTGATGTACGGGACGTCGTTCATGGTTTTCTCCTTATCTTCCATATAGTATCGGCGGGGCTTGGCAGATGTTGCGTTGGCGCGCAGAAGTCTTGGAAAGTGCTCCCTCAGGGGCATGTGCCTTTTCTCCTTGCCAACGCAGGGATGACTGTTGCACGACCTCGTTGTGGAGCACCCAACAAGATTTCTCCGGCTACCTTCTTTGAGCCATTTTTCCGGCTCATTGCACCGTCTGAGTGAAGGCAACACCATGAAAAAACTGCACGATGTTTTCTCAGCTGCCTCTTGTGCTGTCACCGTCGTGGCGACGCTTTCCTGTGGAGCCGCAGGTGAAAAAAAAACCGCTGGGATCTGCGGACCAGCCCACGACACGACTCTCTCTTCAGCCCCAGAGTCCGGCCTGTGCAGCTCTGGCACGGCCTCCCCGGTTTCTGGAACAGGACCGTGGATTTGGCTTTGCCTCGGCATAGCCGGCGGCGACACGGATCATTGCCAGGCGTCCGCTGCCGACGTCCCGCAAAACGGCCTCTGCGGATCGGCTGACGGAACCTCTTTGGATGTCGCACCTGTGTCTGACTTGTGCCAATCCGGCAGTGCTTCCCTGGTCTCAGGCACAGGGCCGTGGAATTGGAGCTGCGTTGGCGTCAACGGGGGCACTGTCGCGGTTTGCCATGCAAACCAGCTTCCGCCGCCCACCCACGGCATTTGCGGCCCATCGCACGCCACCACCTTATCCAGCGCGCCGTTATCCGGATTGTGCGCCACAGGCACGGCCTCATCGGTCTCAGGAACCGGCCCTTGGAATTGGAGCTGCACAGGCGCCAATAGCGGGAGCACCGCGAGTTGTTGGGCCAATCTGGCGGTTGGGCCGACTAACGGAGTGTGCGGCTCGGTCCATGGGACCGCGGTCGGCACCGTGCCGCAGTCTGGCTTGTGCAGTGCCGGCGGTCCTTCTTCGGTTTCCGGAGTAGGCCCTTGGACTTGGAATTGCATCGGCGTGAACGGCGGCTCCAATGCGAGCTGCTACACGATATGCCTCAATGGTTTTTGCGGATTTCCGGTGCGGGTCGAGACTGCGAGCGTCAACGGACAAGGCGTTTTCGTTTTGTCCTCGCAGACCACAGTTCCAGTGTCGCCGCGCGGCGTGAATTACATCCGAGTCGATGGCAACAACTGGCATTCCACCTTCGACCCTTCGTATAGCAGTGCCAGCATCGAGACTGCCCTCTCGGCAATTGCCGCCAGCGGTTTCAACTATGTTCGGGTGTTTCTCGACAGCACTTCTGCAGGCAACGGTTGGGGCCTAGCGAGCCCAGGGATCGGCGCCACCTGGCTCGACCACGTGGCTGATTTCATCTCGCGAGCCGCGAGTCACAACCTGCACGTCCAGCTCACCTGTCCCTATTACCTTCCCCCCAACTACGAATCGATCACCAGCGGCTACGCAAGCCCTGCCTCACTCGACGGCATTAACGGCTATTACATGCATCCTGGCTATCGCGCTGCCCGAGGCCAAATGCTCAGCGATATTCTCAACGGCCTGGCGTCTCGCTCACCCAATTTGCTCTCTGCGGTGGCGTTGGTGGACATCATGAACGAATCCTTTTATGACACCGCGAGCCAGCCCTTCGCTTCGTCTTCGGGCACGGTCTATTTTGACGGCAAGGGCTACGATATGTCACTCGCCAACGCTCGAGACGCCTTGGCGAACGATGAGGCCGTCATCTTCACCTCGGTGATGGTATCGGCCGTCAAGGCGGTTGACGCGAGTCTGTTGGTAGGCGCGAGTGTGTTTCCACCACGCCCGGTTGGGCATCCCGGCTTTGACGGCGTGAATTTGGCGGCCGGAGATTCCACCCATCGCTACCCGCTCAATCCTTTGGTGCTCGCGCAAAACGGCTGGGTCGACTACGTCGATATTCACCAATATGCCTATCCCAGTCCCGCGGACTATTTGCAGCTGGATCTGCAAAGCGTCGGGTTGGCGCCAACCACCATGTTGAGCAAACCGCTCCTGCTCGGAGAATTCGGGGCGTTCATTTACGAGTCGACTTACAACACCAGCGGCTTCTCCACCGCCGCGCTCGCTGCTATCGCCCTGACCGCCGAGCAAACAGGAACCTGCGACTATGGCTTCGTGGGTGGGGCCATCTGGACATGGGACACGGCGGAACAACATTATCCCAACAACTCGCAAATGCTTTGGACTGCCCAAGACAGCAGTGGCGCGATCAATGGGGCGGTCTCGCCCAGCGGTCGTCCCCAATTCTGTCCGCCGCTTGCCGAGGGCTTTTTTCAGTCTCAAGGTTGCATCGGCTACGCCAACGGCAGCCATTACTGTGTGTTTGCCACTTGGGAGTGCTTTGTGTCAGCGCACGGCAGCGGCGACCTCACCGGCATCCCGTCCTATCCCCGTTTCCCCGCCAACATGCCGTATGACGGATCTTGTTCTTGTGGCTAGTGCCGCGCTGGTAGGCAGTCAGGCCCTGGCTGAACAGACAGCGCGATGCCACCAGCGCCCAAGAATTGACCAACGGCAAACGCCCTTATGCGGCCAAGCGCGCGCCTGTCGCACAGACACGGTCGATGAAATGGCGGAATCCGTCCTGTCCTCGCATATGCGCCACTTGGGCGCACACGGAGCCAGGCCATTGTCCGCTTTGGCGAAGCGCCAGTAGCGACCGCGCCGAGTCTCGCACAGCTCGTGCAGTGATCTGACCCGCACGCAACAGATGGGCAACTCCACAGGCTTGCGCCGCTTGCATGCACAGGTACTGGTCAGCGTTGGCCGGGATACCCAACACCGGGATGTTCTCTGCCAACGCTTGATAAATACTGCCACTCCCGCCGTTGCACACGGCGAGCGCAGCCCGTCGACAAGCTTGGCTGCCTGGCAGGTACGGAGCGACCCGAAAATTCGCCGGCAGCTCTTTGGGCCAGGCACGGCCAGCCGTGGCCGCAATGACAGTCACCGGCTCGCCGGCAAAGGCTTGCGCCACTGACGCAAAGATCCGTGGGTCACCCGAAGAGCCAACATTGAGATAGATGACAGGGCGATCGGTAGGCAGAGAGCTCCACCACTCGGGCAATGCGACTTCAGGTTCCCAGATGACGGGTCCAAGGTAGACGTGGTTGGCAGGTAGCGCGCGGGTTGGCGAAAGACACGGGACATCGGGATAGAGCGTCCATGTGCCATGGGTATAGAACTCGTGCATGCCGGCAATGTCGTCGAGACCCAAGGCGCGCCGCAATGAGCGAAATGCCGCGGCGTGCTGACGAAAAACCATGGGCTTTGACAACCAAAAAATGACGGAAGCCAGGCCTAGCCCGAGCCATCGCACCAAAGGATGCTCGGGTACTGGGAATTTCAACAGAGAATACGGGCTCCATGCCGCGTTGACCACGTTGGCGTATGGGACTCCCGCCAACTCCGCCGAGATCCCCAATGACAGGCGGAAATCTCCCACGACGAGATCCGGTGATTCCCGCGCCATGAGGCTCAGGTCGTCGCAAACATATTGCTGCAACCGTTCGCGGTTGTAGATGGGCGTACCATTGGCGAGGCACTTGGCAAATAGCTCGGATGGCATGCTGCGAAGATGCACCACGCGCAGCCCCGCCATTGCAGCGAAGTGACGATAGCGCGGACCGCACGCCAAGACTGCTTCGAAGCGCTCAGGATCGAGCGCCGAGGCGAGAGCGATCATGCGCGCCACGTGCGACAACGTGACATCCTCACCAAAGAAAAGAATTTTTTTGCGGCACATGGGTCACCCCACTATGGGCAAAAGACGCAACCCGGGGCTATCGGCAAAGACCGGGCCAACAGCTGCCATGGTGGATGCAATGGCCCGCGCTTCGCTACCGGTAGACCGGTCGAGCTCCAGAGTCTGGCGGGAGCGCAACTCGGTCAAGTAGCGCCGCGTTGCCGGGTCGAGGCTCGACATTCTCGAGGACCGCTTGAAAAATAGCTCTTGAAAAACATCGCGCGGCATTTTCCAGCGCGCCAGCTCGTGGCTAGCCATATGCGTAGGGATTTCAATGCATGCCAATGCAGCACCGCGAAAGTGCTCGATGGGCCGCAAACCACTGCCCATCAGCTTTTTGTAATGGCGCGCAATATGGCGTTCAGTCTTTTTCAAGTTATACACCATGCCCAAAACCGGGGCGTTCAACTCGGCGTGCAGTCTGGCGCGGCCCAACCGTCGGAATGCGTAGGCGGCACGGTATACTGGGTGGGCGCGCGGATGAGTGCCGACAACACAATGGGTGGCATGGCAGACGTTGCGACTCCATTGGTGCGCCGCGATATTGAGCAGGTTGGTGACGCCTGAATGCCAACACCTTTGCACGACCGCCAGTGAGCCAAATTCGACGAGCCGCGCTCCCTTTTGGCGAAGCGCCGCAAGATGCTCTGGGTAGTCTTTGTCCAAGGGCAAGCCAGAGGGTGAATCCAAGGTGACTGTCATGGTACCGACGATTTTTTTTCCCTCATACGCCACAAAAACCGTGGATTCCGGCAGCACGTGTTGGGGCGTTATGCGCATCTCGTGGTCGCCAATGCTCTCAATGCCCTGAAATACATAGGCCACATGCAGGAGGCGAAAAGCGTCCTGATATTCTGCAGTTGTGCGCGCGATGCGCACTCTGAAACGGTCCAGCGGCGTTTCTGCCAAGCGCATTTTGCGGCGAATCAAGGGGTCGAGGATGAACGCGGGAAGCCACATCATGAACCTCCGTGCCTTGGCGCGGCATCTGGGTCTGCCTGCGGGCTTTTCTATGGGCTAGTTTTCCGGTCACCGCTGATTTTCAAAAAAAGAATTCAGGGAAAAATGCGGTGAAAAGCCCGGCGATCGCTCAAAAAAAACAGTGCCGAGCCGAGGCAAAATCGACCTTCGGCGGTGCCGGCATGGCGTCGGCTGCACAGTGCGGTGCTACGGCACCCACAGCGCATTTGAAAAGGCGCTCGTCTGAGGTGCAGCAGTGGTCAGCGTAGCCGTGACATTGCGTCCAGTCGGGATCGCACCAGAGACTGACCACGGGCTCAACCCGTCGCAATCGATAGAACCGAGGTAAGTCTCGCCTTGAGCGCCAGTGTCGGCAAACACTTCGACTCGACCGGGCGTGGCGCAGGTGCCTTCCACATGAGCGGCGTCGCCACTGGTGATGGTCGGCGCAGCGATTGACGACGGAACCGGCGTTCCCGTATCTGAAAAAAAGACTATTCCCTGAAAATTTTTGGTGATCGCGTTTTTCGAGATTTCAACTTGTCCGGCATTCCAGACGCTGAGCGCAGGGCCGTTGGCTCCTTGGACGGTGTTGTCGGGTCCAAAAGTCAATGGAATGTCAGTCGTGGTCCAAAATTGCACACCCGAGAATTGCGAGCTGCCAAACGGCTTGCCTTCCGCGTCGACGCCAAAATAGTTGTGGCGCACAATCACCGGCACGGCCAGTGGACCTGCCGGAGTCATGGCGTTGCGATTGCCTTCTAGCCTCAACGCCGTGAAGACGTTGCCTTCTAGGACGGCCGCGGCCGCGAAGCTAATGCCAGGAACCACGATGTCCGGCAGCGCCTGGCGTGTGATTGGGTCATAGCCGAAGAAGTTGTCGCGAACCGTGGCTTCGTACTGATCTTGTGTGCCGGCGCGTAGGAGCCACAAAGCCCACCTGCCGTTGCCCAAAGCGAGTCTACAACTGTAGTTATGTCCTCACTTTGACGGTTGCTCTACTATCCGGTATTTTGGAACCTGAAAAGTAGAGTCGGACCGAGGTACAACGATGGCACGGGTGAAGCTCATCACGCATGCGGGCAAAGAGATCCTTAGCATCGACATGTCGCAGTGTGATGCCGCAGCGTTTCGACTGGTGGCGGCCGAGGCCCAACCGCTGGTGGCGAAATGTGACCCTAAGTCCCTGTTAACACTAACGAATCTGGCTGGGGTTGGCACCGACGCCAACACCCGCGACGCCATTCGCGAGTTCATCGCGCAGAACAAGCCGTTCGTCAAAGCCTCGGCCCTCTACGGCGTGTCAGGAATTGCCCGTGCCATCGGCGGGGCGCTGATCGCTGCCACTGGTCGACGCATGAAGATTTTCGATTCTGAGGGCGACGCCCTCGCGTGGCTGGCTACCCAGGAATAAGTCGCGCCGGGTTCGGGCAGCACTGCCGACGCGGCCGAATCCCCGATTACTGTGACGGAGGTTGCCAGGCGAACCCCCCCCTACGGCGCCGGCAAGACACGCTGCGGCTCTGAGAACCACGGTGTGCCCGAGCCCAACTGACCAAAGAAATTGCTGCCCCAACAAAACAGCTCAGCCGAATCGCTGATGGCACATGCGTGGCTCATGCCCGCGTCGACATCGGCCCAGGATGCAAAGTCACCGACTCGCACGGGTTGTGTGCGACTGTCCGTAGTGCCATCGCCAACATCGCCAAAACTGTTGTACCCCCAACACCAGAGCTCGCCGCTGGCGTTGAGCGCACACGTGGCACCCCCGCTCGCGACTTTGAGCCAGTCATGACCATCGCCGACGAGATGAGGAACGAAAAGGGGTCCGCCGGCGGTGCTCTCGGTCGAGCCATCGGAACCCCAGCACCACAACTGACCACTGACGTCGATTGCGCGTAGGAGCCACAAAGCCCACCTGCCGTTGCCCAAAGCGAGTCTACAACTGTAGTTATGTCCTCACTTTGACGGTTGCTCTACTATCCGGTCGCGCATGCACGCTGAGAAGTCGGTCGCGGCGCGCCGGTCAGTGACCTTGGCGTGCCGCCAGGGACGGTTCACGTCGACGAACATGAACACGTTCGCGGTGCCGTTGCGGACGTACTCGTAGTCGACTCGCGCCGGCTTGCCCGGCTTGACCGGGACCGGCACGCGCGCCTCGCCGATGAGCTGTCGCGGTGTCTCGTCAAAGCAGACTCTGGCCGTTGCTCGTCAGGCGTTTCGGCATACAGCGCCAAGACATCCTCCATCCGCGCTACGAACTCCGCGTCAACCTTCGGCAGGCACCACATCTTCTCCTGCCATGGCTTGAGGTTCTTCTCGGCGAGACGGCGTCGAACGGTCTCGTCCGAGAGCCGCTCGTGGGCAGTCAGGCGCACCATCTCGTCCGCCAGGAGATGCATGGTCCAGTGAGCCTGTCCCGCGGGCGGCTTGGTGCACGCCGTGGCGACGAGCAGGGCCTCCTCGGTGACCGACAGTTTGCGCGCTGCACACGGCCGCGGGTCCTCGCTCAGCGCCTGCTCCAAGCCCTCTTCGACAAAACGTCGCTTCGTCCTGTAGACGGTCGAGGTGCCCACGGCAACGTTGGTGGCGATGACCTCGTCCGATGAGCCGAGGTCGGCGGCAAGCAAAATCTGGGCGCGTTTGAGCCTGCGAACTGGACCCTTGCCCTTCTTGGCCATCGCCTGAAGCTGGGTCCGTTCTTCTGCTGTCAGCGTGACTCGATAGCGAAAGTTCATGTATGGCTCTCTTTCGAGGAGCTCGTCGATCATCTCGCCGTCGCCATGTCCAGCACCCCAAAGCCAGCCGTTCCGCTCTTCACCGACAAGCAGGGCCAGTACCTTGCGTTCATCCACGCCGACACACTGCTCAACGGCCGCCCTCCCGCGGAGGCCGACATGGAGCGGCACTTCCGCGTGACGCCTCCCACGGTCCATCGCATGGTTGTTGAATTGGAGCGACGCGGGTTGATCAGCCGGCGCCCAGGCCAGGCGCGCAGCATCGCACTCGCTGTCGAAGTCGACGAAGTCCCGCCGTTACGGCCTCAACCGATCAAAACCACTGTGGCGGGGTACTAGCAGAGACGCACCGTTGGTGGTGTGCACGGCACGATCTTCTCCAAACCGACCGCGGCCGGACCACGGTGGACTAACTTGGATAGCTTTGAACGGCGCTACAACGACAATGCCAAGGCTGAAGTCCTGGTGGGCTGTGAGAT
The DNA here is from genome assembly GCA_022703175.1 of Myxococcota bacterium. Classification (GTDB taxonomy): domain Bacteria; phylum Myxococcota; class XYA12-FULL-58-9; order XYA12-FULL-58-9; family XYA12-FULL-58-9; genus JACRCV01. The sequence continues at coordinate 9,495 of JAKLEG010000153.1, forward strand.
AGTTGCCGGTCGATACCCTCTCACTCTCTCGCGTCTTCCGGCGTCGATAAACAGGCGGAGAGCGGAGAGCGCGTATCAGCCGCTTTGACAGAAGACACGTGAGTTGTATAGACAATGCCTATGAAAACGATACTCATACTCGCGGCCTGTTCGATCGCATTGTTATCCTGTGGGCGTTCGAGAAACCGAGCGGCGGCAGCGGCGCCTCTCACCAATGCGTGGGCCGCTGTGGCCCTCAAGGTTGAGGGTCCAGAATCGAACGCCGACAAGGCAGCGGCCTGTGTGGAAGAAGCACATCGGTTTGGCGTCAATATCGACGCAGATGCCCCATCAAGCGCGACCCTGTATCTGGGCGGTGATGGCAATCGGGTGACGCTCGCAAGCGGCAATCGTTCTTTCGGAAAGATCTCAATGCGCGCCCTTTGCCGTTTGTCGCTGGCCTATGCTTTAGAGCTGGACAAGCGTGTCAAGGTCAACAAGACGGAACCGACGGGGTGTGAGGAACTCGGGGCCGTGCAGGGTGAAGATCAAGGTTACGCGTTCTTCGGGGTCAATCCGGGATCCTATGAGGCAGCCCTCGCTGCGATCCAGTTCAGTGCTAACGAGCGTGGCGCCAACTACGTTGTTATAGATGTGGCACGCGAGGTTGGCATGAACTTCTCAATCAGCGGCCGAGCCTTCAAATGCGCAACCGGGCTTGTTGTTCAGCAACAACAGCAGCCAGAAACCGGGCCGGCTCCTAGCGGAGGCGCAACGACGACCTTCTGATTCGATTCGTCGGCACGGTCCCGGCGTCGACACTATCGAGACCCCAAAGGTGAACCCATCGGCACGAACTCCGCGACACGACCCGCAATGCGCCACCAACCGGGTAGTGGTGCTGTCGACAAAGGGAAGACAGAAAGGGCTTGTGTGCCAGCTCTGACGGATCAGTTTGCCATTTTGTGAGACATGTCAGGTCAGGAGTGTGCCAAGCTAGCAGTGGCACAACTCAGAAAGTGGTTCTGCGCGTAGGAGCCACAAAGCCCACCTGCCGTTGCCCAAAGCGAGTCTACAACTGTAGTTATGTCCTCACTTTGACGGTTGCTCTACTATCCGGTTCCATTGAGGCGGGCGACCTGCCAGTGCATTCCGCGCATCACATAGCCAACACTCTGGCCTGACTGAGTGTCGACACTGAACACTGCAATCGCATCGTGGTCCTTGTTATTGTCAGGTTCGGCAGCAAACCGAACCGCAGCGCGCTTGACCGAAAGGAGGAGTATCGACCGGCAACTATCTCACCGGCCACCAAGAACACAGTCGCGGAGCTGCCGTTGGAGTGCCGTTCAAAGCCATCCAAGTTAGTCCACCGTGATCCGGCCGCAGTCAGTTTGGACAAGATCATGCCATTCATGATGCCAATGGCGCGCCTGCTCAAGATACCAGGCATAGCCGTGCGTAGGCTTTCGAGAGCCCTCATGTCCAGGTCGTGTTGAGATGGAGATGCGTGCGCGTTAGTCAGTTGGGCGCCGCCCCCGTGGCACTGCTCGTTGCGCTGCGGTTCCGAAGTCGCCTCAACCGTGTCTCCGACACCACCGGGCGAAAGGCCCACGGCGGAAAGGCTGCGATAAGATCGCCTGTGAGATAGGCGTCTGAAGCCGCTCTAAACCAACGCTGCTGCTCCCAATACTCCTCGATGTACTTCTCGGTCTCGCCGTTGTCGAGGCCGACCCAACAAATCAGGCTCTTGCGGCCTTCGAGCCACGGC
>JAKLEG010000154.1 GCA_022703175.1 Myxococcota bacterium
CTCAACCACGTCATGAACTTTGACTACCAGCTTCATCAGGCCGTCTCGGATTATCACTTTCTTGCTCCCTTTGCCCTGTCGGGCTCAAGGGGCCAGACACCAAAAACTTTACGCTACCCATCGTTGTCTCCATTCCATTGGCCGGCGGGTATCACCGGTCCATCTTGCCCCTTGGATGCGTGGGGGGATGGAAAGGTGCAAACGGCTTTGAAGGAGGTCGATTTTACTGATGTTAAAGGGAAAAACCGTCGAACGTGGCGCGAATACGATAGCCATCAGGCTCGATAAAGCGCATCACGTAGCTCCAGGCGGGATCGTCCAGGTGGTATTGGTAGTTGCCCTCGCCATCGTAGCTCGGGCAGTAACCCATGCTGTCTGGGCCGTCAGCCTCGACTAGGATGTCGGTGGGGTCGGCGTAGCCTGCTGGCATGGCAAAAGATGCGACCCGTACGTTCTGTGTGAGCACCTGGTAGGCCGGGATTTGCGTGAAGTCGCACTCAGCAAATGTAGTCGAGAGGTCGACCTGCACCTGCTTGAGCGTCCAGATCTCGGCTACGTTCGCGCCGCTGGGACTCAAGAGGAGCACTCCCTCAGGGTCGTACTGGTTCATTATGCCGCTCAACTCTTCGGCTAGCACCAAGTTAACGTGCTGCACGAGGACCGCGGCCGGTGAGCCATCCACCGTGGGGTCGGCCAGATCGGCGTCGCTCATTAAGGTGGCATCGGCTTGTGGGTCGCCGCAAGCTGTCAGCACCAGCATAAACAGCGAGGGTATGAGCCGTCGGAGGCAATTCATGGCGAACTCCGGCCTTGGTTGTATCACAAATGCCAACCGAGGCCGACTCCGACCCGTGCCACGAACGGCGTGCTCGTCTCAGAATGGTTGGGGTTATTGCCTGAGGGAAATACGTAGGTGACGCCGCCTGCTTCGGCGGCCAAAAACCAGCCCGCGTACAGATCGACGCTGGCCAAGGCTTCAATCGCGGCGACGAAGGCCCATGTGGTGCGCGCCGGTGGGGTGACTGCGCCCACAAACGATTGATGCAATTGGTGTGTACCCACCAGCGTGGCAAAACCAAAGGTAGCACGCCACACATCTACCGCGCGAAACACTCGGAGTTCTGGACCGAGCTCTCTAAGTGTTACGTGAAGGCGTTGGGTGGCGGTGGTTGAGCGTCCAAACAGCAGCCGTGGTTCGATAGAAAACCAAGGAAAATCAAGCTGATACCCAACACCAACCTGCCCCATCGACCCCAAGCCAGGCAGGATTTCGCCGCGCCACAGGCCGTGCACGAGCGGCGCTTGAGCGAAGCGGGTCTGGGTGTCGCCTTTGCGCACCAGGCGAGCGTATTCCAGTCGTTCCAGGGAGTCTGGGCTGAGTGTAACGGAGGCATCGGCACGGATTTGCACGGGACCCTCTAGCACGTGATCCGCACGTCGCCAGCGGATGAAGTAGGGTCCGGGAGTCAGCAGGAGACTGGCCGATTGGCTGCCGCTAACTTCGGCCATGACTGCGCCCTCGCGACCTTTTTCCATGACCAAACAGTTGCCGCCAGCAGGAATGGTGAGGCGGCCGCGGCTTGCGCTCTTCTGCAACAGGTTGGTGAGCACCACGTCGCCTTTGCCGCGCAATTCAAACTCGAACGTGGGGTGCTGCACGCCAGCGAGGGTGCCGCTGGTGGCCACCATCGTGCGGTCGTAGGCATAACGATAGGCTTCGGCCAACGTCACGCGACCATCTCCCGAGACGTCAGCGGCGCCGAGTAGCGCTGAGGCCCAGTAGTGACTGAAGAACGAGCCCTGAATGGTATCCGCCTCCTGCGCCGCCTCATTCGCAGCAGTGGAACTGATGAACACCACCCCTTCGCCGGGGAGTTCTTCAGAGAGTGTGATTGGGAACGGCTCGCCTCGACTGCCACCTTTGACACGCGTCAACAGGCCCGAGCGGCAGGCATCCACGACCAAGATTTTGAGTTTCGCCTTCGCGTTGCGAACGCTTTCCTGCAATTCCGCCAATGGTAGCACCTCATCGCCTAGGTGCAGGCCATCGGCCCCGGCGTGACCGGAATAGTAGATGAACCAAAGCGTCTGTGCTGTTTCGTCAGCAGGGGCGTCTTGGACAGCAACGGTTTGCATCTCGCGTAGCGCACGGCGGACGGTGTTGAGGCTTTGGTGGGTCAAGAGCGTGATGTTGGCGCGCGGCAGGTTTCCTAGGTCTTCCAGGATGGTTGCGACACGCCGCACGTCCTGTTCTGCATATTGCAGCGGGGTTTCGGACGGCAGTCCGACGTTGTTGCCGATGAGGAGCGCAAAGCGTTGGGTGGCGGCAGCTGCCATGGCTGGTACCAAAAGCAGTGCTAGCGCCAGGCTCGCATTCGGCCGGGTCATGGGGCCACTTTGTTAAAATTGAGAGCCTCAACCACGCAGTCCGGTTGCGGCGGTGCGAGGGTACGGTGCTGCGGTTCGGCTTGAAGCGAACGCATCAGCGGTCCGATGAGTGGCGTCGCGGCAAAGGCTGTTGGACAGGCCACCGCCAGAAGGGTTTCGGTGCCTAGGGTGTCGTCCAACACAATGCTGCCCTCAAACAACCACCCCCACATCGGTTCAAAGGCCAACGCGTTCCCACCTGCGTCGGCGGCATAGATCGACACCTTTTGCGCCCCATCGATACTCAGGATCGCCAAGTGCGTGACGTTGAGCGGGGCAGCAAAAGGGGCCACTTCGAAGCGCAAGGCGTCGTTGGGCTTCAGCGGGTCACCTGGAGCCACCTGGAAGACATCGGCTCCACGTTTGGCAAACACCTTGAGAGTGAGGCCACCCTTCAATCGCACGTTGGCAAACTCGGCAAAGTTCTCCTGGGACACCACAAAAAGGAACACCGCGGCGGCGGCGGCCAACACCGAGACGCTCACCAAAGTGCGTTGCCACAGGCGACGCGGGCGTCGTTCGTCCACCTGTTCGAGCGTGGCGGCGGCCAAGTGCCCGAGGTTGAATTGTTGGGCAAACGCCTCGTGTTCAAGGGTGCGTAGCGCTAGGCGCTCTCGGCACAGCTCGCAATTCGCCACATGACTTGTGGCCATGTTGAACTCGGCCTCGGGAAGCGTCTTCAGGTGCAGAGCGTCGAGCTGCAGCTCGGAAAGGCAATTCGGAGTGGCCGTGGGGCGCAGCGTTGCAAGCCAGCCGGGCTGTTCGGGCTTAGGCATGGTCTTCTCCCTGCGGCGCCAGGTTCCAACGTTCGCGCGCGCGCGCCGTGAAGCGCTCCACGAGGTAGCAGACTTTTCGGCGTGAGCACTCCATGACGCTGGCCGTTTCGCTGTGGGTTAGGCCGTCTACGAAGTGGCACAACGCGGCGTGTGCTTCGTCGGCTTGAGCTTCGCACAGCAATTGCCGCAACATCGCCATAGAGTCAGGTCGCGCGGTGGTCGAGGCGTTACTTAGCAGTTCATTGCCGCGTTCTTGGAGCAGTTCGTGGTGGCGCTTACTGCGTCGCAACCGACCCAGACAAACATTGGTGGTAATACGATAAACCCAGGTCAACACGGCGCTTTCCTCGCGGAAGGTGGCGCCCTTTTCGAGCAGGATCACAAACACTTCCTGCAGCGCATCATGGGCCTCGGCCTCGGTGCCCAAAATCGCGCGGGCACGCCGCACTACGGTGGGACCGTAGTCCCGGTAGAGTTGTTCGAGCTCTGACCTGTCCATCGTGGAGGTCGTCTTACAGTTGGATGCGCGAGGCGGCAAGGTTGTGCAAACACGCCGCGCTAAGCCAAGAGCGCCTCAATGTCACGACTTAGCTCTTCAGGCTTGGTCGCGGGAGCGTAGCGGTTGATGACCCGTCCGTTCTTGTCGACTAAGAACTTGGTGAAGTTCCACTTGATGGCCTCGGTTCCCAGCACTCCTTTGGCCTCATGCTTCAGAAACCTGAACAGCGGGTGCGCCTGCTCGCCGTTCACCTCCACCTTGGCGTGCATCGGGAAGCTAACACCATAGTTGGCTTGGCAAAATTCCTGAATCTGCGCAGCCTCGCCGGGTTCTTGGCCGCCAAACTGGTTGCACGGAAAGCCCAACACCATGAGTCCCCGGTCTTTGTATTGTTGGTGGAGTTTTTCCAGGCCTTCGTACTGGGGCGTAAATCCGCACTTGCTGGCGGTGTTCACGATGAGCAACACCTTGCCTTTGTAAGCATCGAGAGACACGGGTTTTCCTGACAGGGTCTGGACGGAAAACTGATACAGCTCCGAACTCATCGAGCTCCTCCTCAGCTGGCGGTGGCACCCGCAAGACAAGATGGTGATTCTTTTAGGGTTTGCTACCTGTGCCGTGCGCCGTAGGAGAAAGCGGCTCGCAGGTCCAGGTCGGCTGCGTCGTGGCGAGTTGGTACTAGCGCCAGGTGAGCTCTATGCGCAGTGTCACTGTTTCGACGCCATGCTGGCGTTCGGGCTCGGCCTGGAGCATGGCGTTGTGCTCGATGGTTTTGGCGCCGGTCCCTGTGAGCGCCCCGACGCAATAGGCCACTGCCACCGGCAGGTACCATTCGGCTAATGCGAGTGGGAATTGCGTGCGCAGCATTGTTGCGTGTTGGGAGTCGACCTTTTCGATTTGTGCCGGCGAGAAGTTGAAGTAAGTGCGCGCGACTGCCGCCAGGCTGTTGATGGCCGTGATGCCCGAGACCAGTTTCATCAAGAGCTTGTAGACGCCTTTGACGTCCTTCTGCATTTGCACCAGCGAGGTTTGGTACGCGTAATCGTGGTACGAGATACCCAACATTTTGGCCGCATGCCGTCCCACCAGCGCTAGCGGGTAGATGTCGTAGAAGCTCGACACCAGAAAACGCTGGCTCAAGAATCGCTCCAAATCGGGATTCTTGGATTCGGCGAGCACGGCCTTCTGGCCACCCGGCACCGCCGCCTCAAAGTACTCTAGGATGCCGAGGTAAGCGGCCCCTTTGATTTTGAAGGGACTTTCACCCAGGGTGAACGGCCAAGGCGAAGCTGCGGCAACGGTTTCCATGGCACCCTCAAACGGTTTCTGAGCCCGTTGAGGATAGGCCACGAGCAGCGGCGCGACAACTACCATTCTAAAGATAGACATGCGGCGGTGGTGTCCACGGTTGCACACAAGTTGTTAACGCGCGCGGGCGTTGTGGCGCGGTGGTTTTAATTTTTCGCGGAGCTGCACACTCATGGGCAACAGGAGCTTGTACCATGACCTCAATGTCGCTGGATGCTTCGGTTGGAACGATGGAAGTCACGGTAAATGCTGAGAAAGTTGCCGAAGCCTACGACTCACCGGCCTGGTGGTACGACATCCGTGGTTTTTTCATTTTGACCTTGGCTTACCAAGCGACCTTGTGGGGGCAGGTGCGCTTTTTTGCCCGCAACATTAAGGCTCGACACCTGGAGGTTGGCATCGGCACCGGCACGTTGTTGTGGTTATGTTTGTGGTATCTGCGGTTGAGCCATTGTGCGGTGGGCACGATCGTAGGTGTTGACTATGCTGAAAAGATGCTAGACGGCGCCCGTCGCTTGTTTTGTCGCTGGTCGAGCGTGACCTTGTTGCACCAAGACGTCGCGAAGATGTCTCCGGCTGAGTTGGGTTTTGATTCCATTAACGTGGCCAACGCATTTCACTGTTTCTCGGAGCCCGACCAAGCGTTGGCGATGCTACATCGAGCGTTAGCACCCAACGGCACCTTAGCGATGAACGTCTTGCTGTATCCCAAAGGCCGCGGTCCGCTGGCAGGGGTCGCCACCGCGATCAACCGCTGGGGTGCGAAGAAAGCCATCTTGGTCAAACCGTACTACTCGAACGACGTGCGGGCGCGCCTGGAACGGGCCGGCTTTGCGGTGGTGGAAGAAAGCTACGCCGGCAACTGTATGTCGGTGGTGGCGACCAAGTGCGGCTAGGGGTCAATGCTTTGCCAGCTGATAGCAACGCGCAGCGTGCCTTCGAGCATCCCAGAGTTGAACAACGGCCGGCCGTCTAACTCGAAACGCACGCGTGGCGTGAAGCGCACCACGCTGAGCGCCAGCTGGACGCTTAGGTTGTTGTGGGTGACAAGGCCCACTCCTACCTGCATGCCCGCCCCGACCGTGGCGTAAAAGTTCTGCTCGTTCGTGATGTCGGTGCCGCGTTGACGTTGCCACAGCCCGCGCGTCGCAAAGATGAGGCCCAGATCCCAGGGCAAGGGAGCTTCTGAGAGGTGTGTGAGCACCGAGAGCGCGGCGGTGCCGGTTTGCACGTGTAACGTGTGGTCGCTTCCGGTGATCGAGGTGGGCCAATAACCGCTGACGCTCAGCTCAGTGGCCAGGCCAAAACCGTCCAGGCGCAGCATCAGGCCTAAGCCCGAAGGCGCTCGCAGGCGAGGCCAGGATGCGCCTGCTATTGCCAAGAGACCCACGCGGCTGGTGATGCCGGGGGCGGCTTCGGGGGGCGGTGTCACTGGCATTGGCAGGTCATCAAGATCAGTGAGGCGCTCGACAGCGGGCTCCATCGCAAGGCGCTCAGCCTCGGGTACCAGGTCAGCCAGGCGTTCGAGGGACGGCTCCAGCCCTTCCAACACAGCCAGTGCCGCAGTGTGCGCGACGTCGAAGTTGGCTCGGCGTTGCAGGCGGATTTGTCGGCGCACATCCAACGTTTGGTTCGGATCTTTGACTGACAGCACCAAAAACTTGCCGTCAAACGATAGCTCGGCTTGCCAGGTTTGCGACGCGGGGCATGCGTCAGGCCATGACGGCGCCGTGATTACCAAGACGGCAAGCGGATCTAGGCGATGGTGCAAAAGCTGCAAGGTCGTGTTGGCAATGGTGTCATAGCGCTTGGTTTCGTTGTCCATGTGGGTGCGTACCCACACGCAGGCGGGAGGCACCTGTGCTTCGAGTTGGCCCAGCAACACCCACAGGAGCCCCATGGCGATCACAGCGCATCACCCAGGTTCACGTGGATACTGCTGGGGTGCCTAGGCGCTGCCACGTGGTTGCCAACCTTTTGATTTCTCTCCCGATCGGGACACTCATTCATGAGGGCCGAAGCCTAGCATGCACCTTGTGGCGACCAAACCCCTGCCAGCGTTCCATGCAAGCCTGCTTTGGCCAAGCGGATTTGGTCAGCGCAGGCAGATCGTTGTAGGCGGCGCATGCACAGGCATCGACGCTGCGCGTCGGGCGCGGATTTCTGGTATGAGCCAACCTCATGCGCAAGGGCGAAAACGGATAGGGTTTTTAATGCGCCAACCAGCCGAACATTTGCGGCCCGATGCGGAGCCGGCGTCAGGCCTCGCCTTTGACCAGGCGCTGGTGGCGCGGTGTCTACGCGGGGAGGTCGGCGCTTTTGATGATCTCTACCGCTTGCACGCGCCCAAACTACTGCGCGCCTGCGCGTCGCTGTTGGGCGACGCCAGCGAGGCCGAGGACGCGCTACAACTGACGTTTGAATATGCGTGTGCCCATTTAGATCGCTTTCGCGGTGAAAGTCGCTTGTCCACCTGGCTGTACGGCGTGGCGTTACGCATCATTTTAAATCAACGCCGCTCGCGCTCGCGCCGGCAGCGTTTACGTGACGCGGTGAGCGTTGAAGCGCCGCAAAAGCGCCGTCCAACGGACCCCGAACAGAAAATCGTGAGACATCAAGCATTGGGCGAGGTCGCCCACGCGCTCGAAAAACTACAGGACAATAAACGAACCGCCTTCATGTTGCATGTTGGCGCTGGCTTGAAGCTGCAAGAGGTTGCACAGGCCATGAACGCCTCCGTGCAAACGACCTTTGCGCGCATCAAGTCGGCCCGTGCCGCGCTTCTTTCGACCCTCGACGCCGACCCGACCAAGGGGGGGCAACGCTGATGAACACTCTTTGCGAACGCACCCAAGCCTGGCTCGAAGCTGTGCAAAGCGAGCAGGAACTTCCCGCGGATGTGGATACCTTGCAGGCCCATCTGCAAAGCTGTGAGCGCTGCCAAGCGTGGCAACAGGCCTCGCAGCGGCTGGATCTGGCGGTCGAGCGCTACACCGAGCAAGCGCTGCGCGAAGGGGCGGTGGCCCGTGTGCGAGCGCGCCTGGAGCCGGAGTTCCGTCGTCAGAGTGAGCGCTTAGCCACGCCTCAACGCCTGTCATGGTTTGATTGGCGTTGGCTTTCTGGGCTTGGGGTTGCTGCGGCCGCAGCAGCGGCAGCGTTGATGCTCTATCTGCCCATGTTGCGCGAGGGGCGCGAACCGGTGGCTGGCTGGGTGCTGCTGCGTGAAGGCCAAGTGGCGGTACGCCAAGGTGCCGGCACGTCGGCGGCGCACCAAGAAGAACGCATGCTTAGCAGTGGGGATACCATCGAAACCAGCGATCACAGCGACATGGTGTTGGCGTTGGCCAGCGATCGGGTCGCCTTGGCCGGCAACACGCGGGTGCAACTGCAAAAGCTTACGCGCCGCGAGGTGGTGTTACAGCTTAAGAGCGGCACGGTGGTGATTGACGCTGACCCCAAGGCGCATCAGCGCCGCCTCCGAATCGAAGCCGAGTTTGGCGAGGTCGTGGTGCAAGGCACACTGCTGTCAGTGAGCCACGCGCAAGGTGGGAGCGTCAGCGTCACGCATGGCCAGGTGGAAGTGCGCCTACACGATGGTAGTCGGCCAATGCGTGTCGGAGCTGGCGAGCGCCTACGTCGCGAAGGGAGTCGCTTCATCGTTGAACCTGCGCTGACGCCTTTGGTGATGCCGTGGACGCCCGCGCCTGATGTGACGGCGCCGGTTGAGGCGCTGGGTTGGTTGGTTGTGACCAGCGAGCCAGTTGCGGCCCAGTTTGAGATCAACGGTCAACCAGTGGGGCTTACGCCGCTGTACGTGCGTTGGCCGGCAGGGCATGTGAGTTATCGTGCTGTGCTTGAGGGGCAGAGCGATAGCGGTGAGCTTGAGGTCATTGCGGGCCAAGGTACGCATCTGACGCTGCAGTTGTCGCAGCCCTCTGCCGCCGAGCCGGACACCCATGTTACGGCGCGCTCAGCGCTGTCATCACGTTTGGGAAAATTGCGCACCGATGCGGCCGCACCTGACTGTCGTACCTTGGCAGAGCGGAACATGCGCCTGAATCAAACAGCGCAGGCCAGCCGTTGGGTGGAAGCTGCCGAATGCTATTTGGCCGAGCGTCAGGAGCGCCAGGCGCTAAAGCTGTATCAGCGGCTCACCAAGGAGTTGCCGCGCACCGAGAGCGCAGCCAATGCCTGGTTTGAGATTGGCCGGCTGAGCGAAAGTCTGGGGAACGCCAGCGAAGCGCGCGCCGCCTTCTCACACTACTTGCGCGCTCGTCCGGAAGGTACGCTGGCAGGCGACGCCCTCTTCAGGTTGTGCCGCCTGAACGTGAGCGAGAAGCGGTTTGGCGAAGCGCGACGTTGTTTGAGTCAGTATCGGCGTGACTATCCCGGGGCCTCGCGGTTGAGCGAGGTGGCGTTGATCGAAGCCAAAATCGCCAAGGAAGTGGACGAAGACTGTCGCGCGGCGTTGCCGCTATTGGAGCAGTACCTGGCGAGTCGCCCGAGCCAAGGCAGCGAAGAGGCAGCGTTCATGCGGGTGGATTGTCTGCACACTTTGGCCTCACCGGCGTTGCGTGAGCGTGGCGCAGAGTTTTTGACCCATTATCCGCACAGCAAATACGTGGATAAGGTGCGGGCCTGGATCGCGCCGTAGCGCCACTTACGTGTGCAGCCAGGGCACTCGCAGTGGCGCCATGGCTTTCGGCTAGGCGGCCCAGTCCGAGCCAGGTTTTGCCGTGGCCCGCAGCTTTCGATCCAACCAGACGGCGCGCACGAGGAACACCAGCAGTGCGACGGCGCCCAGATCGAAGATCAGGTCGGGCACCAAGCGGAACCAGGTGACCATGTGCATGAACTCCGAGCCTGTGACCGCAGGGCTACGCGCGTACCAGATGCCATGGCGGATCGATTCCAAAAATTGGTAAAAGCCGGCGGGTACCAAGCTGAATGCCATCATCGAAGCCAGGCCAAGGTTGAGCCCCCAGAACGCCCACTTCAAGAGTGTGTCCGACCAGGCATCCTTGCGCACGATATGGCGCACCGAGAACAGCATCAGCGCGATGGCCAGGAAGCCGTAGACGCCAAACAGCGCACCATGTGAGTGGATCGGCGTCGTGTTGATACCTTGTGCGTAGTACAGCACGATCGGCGGATTGATCAGGAAGCCGAACACGCCTGCACCCACCGCGTTCCAGAAGGCCACCGCCACAAAGAAGTAGAGGGGCCAGCGGTACGGTGCGGCGTTGGCGCTTGTGCGAGCCAATTTCAGGTTTTGGTAGACCTCGAAACCAATCAGGGCGAGCGGAATCACCTCCAACGCCGAAAACGTCGCACCCAGCGCGGTGATGAACAGCGGTGTGCCGGCGAAGTACAAGTGATGGAAGGTACCGATGATACCGGCGCCCAGGTAGAGAATGATGCTGAAGTAAACCGCCGAGGTGGCAATCTTGGGCTTGAGCGCGCCGATGCGAGTCAGCACAAAGGCCAGCGCCACTGTGGCAAATACTTCGAAGAAGTTCTCGACCCAGAGGTGCACCACCCACCAGCGCCAGTAGTCTGCCACCGACATGTGGGTGCCGGGGGTATAAAAGAGGCCGGCCGCATAGAAGAGCGGGATCGACACGGCGGCATACAAGAGCAAGTGGGTCAGGCCACCCTTGTCGGGCTCGGAGGTCAACGCTGGTTTGATGGCACGATAGACCAGCACCAGCCACAACAGCATGCCGATGATGAGTCCCACCTGCCAAACGCGCCCCAGCTCCACGTACTCATAGCCTTGACTACCAAACAGGAAACCATCGCCGCCGAACACGCCCTGAATGCTCAGGTAAGTACCGGTGAGCGCGCCCACCACCACCACCACCAAGGCGCCGAGCAGAATAAGCACCCAGGTCTTTTGGCCGCGTGGCTCGTGGTTGGTGACGAGCGGGCCAATGAACAGGCCCATCGCCAGCCAGCAGGTGGCGATCCAGAACACGGCGAGCTGCAGGTGCCAGGTGCGGCTGGCGGCGTAGGGCAGGATGCGGGAGAGGTCGACGCCATAGATGGCGTTGGATTCCACCCCGAAGTGGACGGTGAGCACGCCCATGAAGATCTGCACGAGGAAGAGCGCCATGGCCACGCCGAAGTAGATGGCCGACCAGCGCTGGCTGGCGGTGGCGGGGGCG
>JAKLEG010000155.1 GCA_022703175.1 Myxococcota bacterium
ATTTTAAAGAGGAGCCGGCGCTGGTTGGCAAAAAATTCGTCGATGCGATGTTCGCCTATGAGGACTCCGCTGTGATGGGGGTCGGGAAGAGCGACGGTCGGGTACTGTTGAATCCGCCGATGGAGACGCTGATCGAGCCCGGCGATCGCCTGATCGCCATTTCTGAGGACGATGACACGATCCTCTTGTCTGGCAAGAAGGACTACGGCGTCGATCCGACCGCCTTCGCAACACCGCAAGCGCATCCGGTTAAGGCGGAGCGCGCCTTGATTCTAGGCTGGAACCGTCGCGTGCCAACGATGGTCAATGAGCTCGACAAATATGTCGCGCCGGGCAGTCATTTGACGCTCGTCAGCCACCGCGAGGACGGGGAGGCATTGCTTGCGAGGTATTGTCCGAGCTTGTCGCGCCAATCGGTTAACTACATTGTTGGTGATGCCACTGATCGCGAGCTTTTGGATCAGCTGGAGGTGGATCAGTTTGACCACCTGATTCTGGTCTGTGACGACGACCGGGCGCCCCAACAGGCCGATTCACGCACGCTGGTGACGTTGCTACATCTTCGGGACATCGCCTTGAAGATGCACAAATCGATATCAGTCGTCAGCGAGATGTTGGACGTGCGTAACCGCGAGTTGGCCGAAGTCACTCGTGCCGACGATTTCATCGTCAGCGACAAGCTGGTGAGCTTGATGCTGTCGCAGCTCTCCGAGAACAAAGAGTTGAAGGCGGTCTTCGAGGACCTGTTCAGTCCGGAGGGTTCGGAGATTTATCTGAAACCTGTCGAAGGTTACGTGGCCACAGGCACCCCGGTGAATTTCTACACGGTGTTGTTGGCCAGTGCTCGACAGAAGCAGGTGGCGATTGGCTATCGTCAGGTAGCGGACGCGAAGGACGCCACCAAATCCTACGGCGTTGTGGTCAACCCCGACAAGGCTGAGCTCGTAACGTTCGCGCCCGGGGATAAGATCATCGTGTTGGCCGAAGACTAGACGCATTTCGGACCACGCGCATGGACACTGGTCGGATTCTCCTAACACGTTTTTTAGGAATGACGGCAGGCCGCGAGCGGCGGCAGGAGACCGTTGGTCGTGGCGCCTGAAGCAGCGATCGCAACGCCAGACGTGAGGCGGGTGCCAGTGGCAAGGCCATGAGCGACAGGCGGCGGTAGAGCTCGCGCACGTCCTTCGGCAGAGCGGCCATATGGCGTTCGAGCGTCGCCAGATCTCCACGTTTGAGCGGGCCCGTTAGCCCGTGCCTGAATCCCAGCGTGGTAACTGCCTGCCATGCCGAGTGGGTGAGGGCCAACGTTACGCGGTGGGCGGCGGGAACCCCCGCCTCTTTCAGGAGTTGCGCCGCTTGATGCCACAGCGCAACAGAGAGGTTGCTGGCAAGGACGCAACCAGCATGGTAGCGAGCCTTGTGTTTGGCTTGCAGCGTAAAAGCCGTGCCCCCCATGGCACACACCAGTTGCTGCATGGTGCGGCGGGCCATCGTTGTGCCTTCGATGGCAAATGTTGCAGCACATAGATCGGGCGGGCCTCGGGTTGGGACGGCTGCGAGCGGGTGCAGGCTGCCGGTTTGAGCCTTGAGCCCCAACGCCGCACCCGGAAGCACGCCTGAGGTATGTAACACCACGCTTTGTGGTCGACAAAAGCCGGTGCGCCCAAGCGCCAGCGCCATCTCTGGGAGCGCTTGGTCGGTGACCGTCAGGAGGATTAACTCCGCCTGATCGAGCCGTGCATCCAGCTGCGCCGAAACCGGAATGCCAAGTAATTTCGAGAAGTTGCGCCGCCGCCTTGAGCCGCGGTTCATCGCACCCACGAGAGGATAGCCGGCATTTACCAGCGCTTGCGCGAGCGCTGTGCCAATGGCACCGCAGCCAATGACATAGAAACTCGGTTTAGTTGGTGGCAAGCGGCTCATCGTCGAGCTTGCGCGGCGTTGATTTCCGGTCTTTCGGGCGACGTTCTTTGGCCGTGCGTTGGATGAGCAGACCGTCGGTGTTGGCGACGCTTACACGAGCCACATCGCCAGGGGTAAGCTCGCCCGCCAAGATCTGTTCGGCGGCCGGCCCTTCGACATGCCGTTGAATCGTTTGTCGCATGCCGCGAGCTCCCGCTTCGGGGCTGTAGCCACCGTGCTCAAGTAGGAACTCAATGACGTCCGCGGCCCACTCAAGGGTGATCTCGCGTTCGGCGAACAGGGCACGGCTGGAATCGCTAAGCTGGAGTTCGGCGATGCGCTTGACCTCAGCACGTACGAGCGGACCGAAGACCAACTTCTCGTCGATGCGGCCCCACAACTCTGGCGCCAATGACTTGCGTGCGCTCTCTAGAACGCCTTCAAACTGATTGGCGCGGCCTTGCTCTTGCGCAAAGCCAATCGGGCGGCTTGTGGTACCGACGCGTTCGGCACCCAGGTTGGAGGTGAGCACCACAAGGGCATTGGCGAAGCTGACCCGCTTGCCACGGGCGTCGGTAAGTTGCCCTTCATCGAGGATTTGTAGCAACAAGCTCAACACATCGCGATGAGCCTTTTCGATTTCATCAAACAGCACAATTTGGAACGGGCGTTTGCGCAACGCCTCGGTAAGCTGTCCGCCCTCTTCGAAGCCAACATAGCCGGGTTGTGCACCCACCAGGCGCGCAACCGAGTGTGGCTCGGAGTACTCGCTCATGTCCACGCGCACGATGGCGTCGCGGCGTCCAAACAAGAACTCCGCCAGGATCTTCACCAGCTCGGTTTTACCGACGCCGGTGGGACCCAGGAACAGGAAGCTGCCAATCGGACGGCGGCCATTGAAGCCTGCAAAGCCGCGTCGGATGGCGCGACAAACGGAGGCGATGACGTTGGCGTGGCCAATGAGTTTTTGACTCACCAGCTCCTCGGCGCGGTTGAATCGATCGGCATCGGCTTCGGCCAGGCGTTCGAGTGGCACACCGGTCCATTCGTTGACGACCCGGGCGATGTCGATGCGCTCTACGCGGGCCGCGGTGCGCCGCCGGGCACGCGAGCCAGCCAAGTCGGCCACTGCGAACGCTTTGTCGGGTAGCTGACGTTCCGGAATAAAGCGGTGGCTCAGTTGCACCGCGGCGTGCACGGCGTCCAGGCTGTAATCCACCTGGTGGTGCTCAGCGTAGGGGGTGATTCCCCCTTCGAGGATGAGAATCGCCTCGTCTACCGTGGGCTCTTCGACGAAAATGGGCGTGAAGCGGCGCTCCAGCGCCGGATCTTTCTCGATGTATTTTTTGAATTCGTCGTGGGTGGTAGCCCCGATGCAAGGGAATTCGCCCCGCGCCAAGGCGCTTTTTAGCTCGTTGGCGGCGTCCTGGGCACCTTCGCCGCTGGTTCCGGCACCGATCAAGGTGTGCAGCTCGTCAATGAACACGATGATGCGTCGCGAAGCCCCCGCCACCTCCGCTTTGATCGCCCCCAAACGTTCACTGAAAGCGCCGCGTAGGCTGGTGCCAGCCACCAAGGAGCCGGTGTCCAACGAGACGATCAAGCGGTCGTGTAGGTGTGCGACTTCATCGTCGCGGCGGGCGATCTTGACCGCCAAGCCTTCAACGATGGCCGTTTTGCCAACGCCCGGCAGCCCAACGAGCACCGGGTTGTTGGACCGGCGTTTGCCAATGATGTCGATGAGCGCTTCGAGCTCGCGGTCGCGGCCGATAGCGATGTCGAGCTCGCCCAACCGTGCGCGCTCTGTGAGGTCGACGGCGCAGGACGCAAGCGTGGGCGCAATCTCCTCAAGGTTTGGCGCTTTGGGGCCAGGGCGCTTGGGGGGGGGCGGTGCGAGACGAGGGGGGGAGGGACGCGGCAACGGCTGCGCCACGGCGGTGATCTCGGCGGCAAGCTCTACCGCTTCGGCGACGTCGTCAAACGCGTCGGCGGCCTCCTCACGCCGGTTGAGCGGCGCCTCGTTGGGGTTGGTGGTCTCGTCGTCCATCGGCTCTGGGATGGGCGCGGGCTCGCGGTCCAAAACCAAAGGCGGCCGAGTCTGGGTGTAGCGCCGTGGAATGGCCTCGGGCATTGGCATCAGCCCCAGGCTCTTGAAGCGCCGTGGCATGTTGCCGGTGATGTAGCTGACTGCGATGTTGCGCAGGGCGGTGAGCGAGGTACCGGTCCGTTCGAGTAAGCGGTAGGCAAAGGCATCGCGGATGCGGGTAACGGCCACCAACACGTGGAGGCAATCCACCTCTTTGGCGCCCGCTCCGACGGCAATCTCTCGCGCCCGTGCTTTTAAGTGGGGGACGGTTTGCTGCGGTTCGTCCTCCAGGACACGGATGGCGTCGAGCACGCGGTCTTCGTCGATGCTCCGATCACTCAACAGCGCCTGAGCTCGGTTGGGGAACGTGAAAAGGGCGAGGAGTAGGTGCGCCGAAGAGAAGCGCTGTTGCGCCTGTTTGGCGATATCCTCAGCCTCCAAGAACGCGCGCACGGTCTCGGGGCTTTCTCTTACGGCTGCCACGTCGAGGTCCTCACTCCGTTCGTTTGGTTTTGGGGCGGAAACCCCCTCCGACAATGTGGCGCACTATGATCTTTCAGATCGATGCGGTCAACGTCGGAGTGAGGAGAATTGCGCGGGATTCCCACAGAGACGCGGCTGGGACGTACGTCTCTGCGTCGGTCAGACTCGGCTCAGCGTCTCCGCAAGCGCTGCAAGAACGCCATCGTGGTGGCAAAAACCTCGGCGCTTTCGCAGTCTTGGCCCATCTCATGCCCCGAACGATGGAACCAATGGATCTCTCGGTGCGCCGACGAGACATCTCGGTAGATGATGTTGGCCGCCACCGGTTCGATCACCTGGTCCTTTTTGGAATGTAGCACGCACAACGGTGCTTGCACTTCGCCCAGGCGGCGTTCAATCTCAGCGGCATAGTCTACCAGTGACGCAAAGGCATCGGTGGGAAAGCGCGGGTAGTTCTCGGCCTGGGTTTTGAGCGTGCGGTCGTTAAAGGCCTCGGGGGATGAAAATTCGGGAATCAGCGGTTGCACCACGGACGCGAGGCGAGCGAGCGGGTTGACGAAACGCATCGCGGCTGCCCAGGTCACGACGCCCGCGACCTTGTCAGCATGCTGTATCGCGAGGTCAAGCGCTACCAAGCCACCCATCGACAGGCCGACCAGGGCCACTTTGTCGACCTTCTGGGCGAGCTCTAGGAAGGCCTTCTCTGCGTCGTCATACCAATCCTTGGCGGTGACCCCTTTCAGGTCCTGGTAGCTTGTGCCGTGGCCGCGCAATACCGGCATCGCGTATGGGATTTTGTGGCGTTCCAAATGGGGTACCAGCCCTGACACCGTTTTGACGCTCGACGTAAAACCATGCAACACCAAGACCCCGAGCTTCTTCACCCGCGGCGGGGGTTTGATCGGCAGCGTCAGCGGGATGTAGTTGCGCTCATGTTCGACCAAGGCCGAGATTCGCTGCATCAGCTCGTCGGTCAGTTTCCGCAGCTCTGTTTTGCTGGGTTCCTTGCCATACCAGGCCTCGTAAGAAATCGGTTCACCGAAGCGCACCGTGATGGGCACGGCCTTGGGAGGCTGCAGTAGTTCGAGGCGGGGATAAACCTCTGGCGGCAAGGAAGCGCCCGAGCCGGAGACACCACAGGGAACAATCGGCACCCGCGCACCGATCGCCAGCCGTACGGCTCCGGTATGTCCACGCAACAGGCCTGTTTTTGGCTCGACGGCATCTCGACTGAGCGCCTCTTCGCCAGGAATGGTGCCTTCGGGGAAAATGCCCAGGACGCGTCCGCGCTCCAACGCCTCGATGGCTCCCTGTAATCCAGCCGGATCGCCGCCCCGGTGAATGTAGGGCGCGTCCACCAAGTCGATCAGATGTCGCAGCACTGGCCACGCGCGGAATTCAGCTTTGGCAAGGAAATGCATCCGTCGTGGACATGTCACCGAGATCAACTCTACGTCACTCCAACTTTGATGGTTGGAAGCAATAAGCACGCCGCCCGCGTTAGGGATCTGCGCAGCACCCTGGGCGACTAACGCGTTGTTGTGTTTGAACACCGTGTGCAAGATCAGTCGCGCACTTTCATACAGCCGGTCGGCCGTGGGCTCCTTGAAGCCACTCAGTTTTAGGGTGCGCATCAGGGCGCCGAACAGCTGATCGGCGGGGTACATCAGGGCGAAGGCCAAGCGTTCGCGATCCATGGGACCTCCAGGTGGCAGCGTTGGTCAAGGCCCGTTGTGCTGCGCTGCGTTATTCTGCGTGGAGCAGGCTTTCGTGTAAAGGGCGCGTTAATGATTGCGGTGCGGTGTTCGCGCCGCGGCTCACTCGACCTGCCACGAGCAACGCTTGCTTGAGCTCACAAGCCGTGCGAGGCAAGCGCCATGACACAGCTTTCAATTTGGGTGGGTGCCTTGGGAATCGGCATCTGTAGTTACAGCGCTAAGGCGCTCGCAGCAGATACGCCATCGGCCACTCTGTTGGTGTTTGACCTGGATGCGCAAGGGGTTGATGCAAGCCTTGCCGCCAATGTTACCGACGCGTTGCTTGGGGCGGCCAATCACCTGAAGGGTTACCGCGCGCTCGGCAGCAAAGAGATGCAGGCCATCGTGGCTTACCAGGGGCAGCGGCAAGCGTTGGGGTGTTCTGACGATGCCTGTTTTGCGGCGTTGGCGATCGACTTGAAGGGCGATTTGCTGATGGCCGGCTCGGTGGCTGTAAGCGGTGATTCCTACGTACTCGCCGTGCGCCTGGTGGAGCCACAAACTACGAGGATCGTGGGCCAAGTGTCTGCGACGGCTTTTAGTCCCGAGGAGTTGCTTGCAAATTGTGCTCTGATCCCGGCGAGTTTGCTCGGTCAGGGGGCGCTCGGGTCGCGGGCCTCCAGCTATCAGATGGAGCTCGGCACGCAGGCCGCGCCCACCAAGCTGGCGCTGTTGGAGCTTTTGGCTCAGGGGGTTCCGGCCGATCTGGCGGACAACCTGACGCAAACCGCCGCGTTAGAATTGAAACAGATCCCTGGGGTGTCGGTCATCTCCAAGGATGAAATCCGTGCGCTTTTGCAACTCGAAGCCGAGAAGCAACTTTTAGGTTGTGATCAGATCTCCTGTCTTGCGGAGATAGGTGGTGCTCTCGGCGTGCGTTTTTTGGTCGCGGGGTCGGTGGGGCTCGTGGGCAGCACCTATGTGATCAATCTGAAGCTCATCAACATCGTGCAAGCGCAGACCGATAACCGCGTCGCGGAGTCGTTTGTTGGCGATTCGGCGCAACTTTTGCGTGCGACCCGAGCGGCTGTGCGCGCTCTCGTGGGACATGGCCAGGCAGGTGAGGGCTCCCTTGAAGTGCGTGCGTCAGTGACCGACGTGAGCTGGCTCTTGGACGGTCAAGAGACGCCGACCAACGGTCCCCGACGTGTAGCGATAGGCAAGCATAATTTGCGGGTGGAGGCCCCCGACTATTATCCCTGGCTCTCGGATATCTACGTCGAGCAGGGGGAGGCCACGCGCGTGGATGTCACTCTTACCGAACGCCCCAATCCCTGGTACCGCCGGTGGTGGGTTTGGACGGCGGTCGGGGTGGTGGTGGCGGCGGGAACCGCTGGCGCCGTTTATTGGCAAACCCGCGATCGCTCAGGGGCATTGGAGATTAACGCGCCGTCACCGGTGTCTGGAGCTCGGCCATGAAGATGAAGCGCTGGATGACGTGGTGTTGCCTGCTTGGTGTGTTGGCGTGTTCACCGGGCGCTGCGCCGCAGCTAAGTATTGTGAGGCCCGCTTTTGCCGAACTTACAGAAGGGCTGGACGTTGTAGGTGTGGTTGAGGTGGCGAAGGCCGACGATCCAGCGAACACCCCGATTGCGGCAGCTACGCTTATGCTCGTGAACAACAACGGTAGCGTGCAAATTCCAGGCTTGCCCAGTGGCAAAGACCTGCGGGTGCAAATTCACTGGCAAGTGGGTTCGGTGCCGGTCGCCGACAGCACGCCGCAATATGTACGTTTAGGTGCCGGTGAGCATTCGTCGTTGACCTTCTCGGCCACCGACTATGCGTTTCCAGACACCGACGGCGATGGCGTGGCCAACCTGTATGAGCTGGTTTTTGCTCGGGACAACCCCGACCTTGGGGGCGATCCGGTGACCGACGCTCAGGTGCAACCTGCGGGGTTCTTTTCGGAGTTTGCGGGCGCCATTGCCCTGCCTGGCGATATCGCCTTCCAGGCGGTGGCACGAGCGCTCAACGGCTTGGCTCTTATTGGCACGTCCACTCTTTCGGCAGCGTCGACGCCTATCTACAGCGAGCACACCGCTAACATTGTCAACCTGACCACGCGTGAACGCCGGGGTTTGCCTCTCGATTGCGATGACACCGAACCCGTGGCCGCGGTGGCGACAAACATAGGTGGTGAGACGCCCCTGGCCGCTATCGCCTGTGGCATGAAGGTGCACTTTGTTGTGGTGGACGGCCTATTGGGAACCGTGCTTGCGACGACAAGCGTGGAGATCGGGAATGTGGACTATTTGTTCTATGCCAAAGATGGTCGGCGTCTTTATGCCGTTGACCTGTTTCATCACCGCATCTCTGTGCTCAACTCTGGGGTAGGGAAAGCTACGGGCTACGCCGTGGCCGAGGTCATCGACACTGCCTTGTTGGGCCGCGACGCCATCATTACCTCATTGGTCGATACCGGCACCCGCCTCATTCTTACCGACTCCGCGACCGACAGCCTCGTGGTGCTGTCCCACCAGGAGGGCGCGCAGTTTGAACGGGTTGGCGTGGCATTGGCCGGGCAACTTGCGAAACCCGAGACCGTGATACTGCATCCGCAAGGAGACCGGGTCTACGTCGCCAACCTTGGGGATGGCAGCGTACGCGAAGTAGATATCCGCGCAAACGACCCTGCTAGTTGGCGAGTGACTGGCACTGTGGTTGTTGCCAACGAACTCTCCTCGTTGGCGATCGAACCGGTATACGGTAATTGGCTGTACGCTGTGGCCGCTCACGCTTTCGCCCGCATTGACACGCTCACGTTGCGCATCGACCGGCGCATCGATTTGCCGGACGGCGACATGAACCTATTCATGGATGTTGCGGTGAGTGAGGACGGCGCCCGTGGCGTCGTGGTGGCGGGCGCGGCAGGGCTTCTTGTTCTTGGCAACTCGGTGCAGGTTACGACCGAACAGGAGCCCAACGATACCGTGGCACAAGCCTTCGCCAGCGCAGCCGTGATAGGGCCACCCCCGGCGCGTGCGGTGGGCTTTGTCGATATTTCTCAGAACCCCAATCCGGCGGTAACGTTTTTTGCGAACGTCTACCAGGGCACGACGCCTGTGCCATTCGAAGAAGACATCGAGGATTTGTGGCGGCTTGAACTGGGCGATACTGCTGGTCCGGTGGCGTTGGCCGTTGTGCCAACCGCTGGGATCTCGCGTGTGAGCCTCTCCTTGGTCGAGGCAGAGGGTGGCGTTCTGGACACAGCGATCTATCCGTTGCAGGCCACGGTGCTGCCCGTAGGGACCGGCGTTTTTCTGGTGATCGATTCGCCCGCCGATTTGCCGCCTGGCGTCCTCGTTGGCATCAGCGCAACTGACTTTGATCGAAGTGCCAACTTCACTCCCTATGAAGTGAGCATCGTCGCGCCTGGGCCCTTCGCCGAGGTGGTGGAATCCGAAAGCACCGGTGGTGCTGCCAACAATGACCGCGACGGTGCGCAGCTCGTGAGCCTCGTGCCAAGTGTGCTTCACGGTGTTGTTGATGCCGCCGACGCTGGAGCCTATGTCGCCTGGGGCACCGAAGATGTGGAAGACTGCTATCTGGTAGATGTGGCCAATCGTGAGCTGGGCGTGCGCTTAGACTTTGGCGCACAAGTTGACTTGGATTTGACGGTCCACGATTTGCAGGGCGTACGTATCCCCAACCAACACGCGATGGTCGGGCTCGGTTCTCCTGAGCATTTTATTTTTGAGCCGCATCTATCTGCCAAGAATTTCTTGGTGTGTGTCACGATCGAAGATGGCACCACCCCGGCCAGCGCTAGCTACACCCTGACGTTCGTGGACTTCGAAACGTAAGCGTCGCAGCCGGTGCGATGGGTTGCAGATGTTGAACGCGGCTCTTGGGGTCGGTGGCTTTTTTGCTAACATTTTGTAAATACAGAGATTTTCGACGTGGGATGCGGTGAGCCCAGGGGCTGTCGGGTTGCGACCTTGCCTGCTTGGCTGCGCAGAAATAGATCGAACGCAAAATAGGTTATTCACTGGGCCGTACCGGCACTTGAGGACCACACTACCCACGATGCAAACGTTCGCAGAGTTATGGGGCACGCTAGTCGAACCGGTGTCCACGTTTCGCCAGCTGGCACTAACGCCACGGGCGCTCGTGGCGTTGGTTTTATTGGGGCTTGTGAATCTCACTCTTCCTTGGGCTGTGGGTTCGCGGTTGGAGACTCGCCAAAGCGTGCTCCAGAAGCTTGGGCCTGAACTTTCTGAGATGACCGACCGGGACATCGATGACGCGGTTATTAAAGACCAGAAACTCACCCTTGCCCTCATGGTTGTTGTCGCCGTGGCAGGACCGCCGTTTCGTGCTTTGATATTTACGCTCGGGCTGTGGCTTTGGGCTCGCTACCTCTACCGGCGACCGCGGTTTGGGGCGTTGTTTGCATTGGCTACCTTTGCACAACTACCACTTGCGATCCGGAGTCTAGCAACTGCGTTGGCCGCATTGGGCCAAGCGCAGTTGTCGTCTCAACAACTGGCATGTTTGTTGCCGTCTGGGCCTGCGGTTTGGTTCGAGGTCGCACCTGTCTGGGAACGGCTCCTTGGTGGTTTGGACTTCTTCACGTTGTGGACGGCGGTGTTGTTGGGCATCGCCTTTTGGGTGACGACCGAGATGCCGCAGCGGCGCGCCGCCATCGGAATGGCCGTGGCTTACGTCGCTTACGTCGCGGTGTTCTTGGTGGGGTTCCCCGGATTGTTAGGAGGTTAGGCGATGGGCAGCTGGATGTTGTTGATGGTCCTGGGCGCCTCGCCGGGCGACGTTCTGACTTTGGAGCAGGTGCTGGCACTCGCCGACCAAAATCATGTCGACGAGCGACTGGCGGCTCTCAACTTGGCG
>JAKLEG010000156.1 GCA_022703175.1 Myxococcota bacterium
CGGCGCGGGTCGCTTCGATCGAGGTGGTCTCGGTGTCGATGCTTAGGACGCCCGTGGTGCGAGCCTTGGCGAGCAGGGCGGTTACGGCCTCACGGCTCAGCAGGGTCTGGTAGCCGCTCCGGTCGATGGCGGTGCCAACCTCCACGTGTATGGTTTGTGTGGCGGGTGACGCGAGGGGTGTTGCTGTCGGCGCTACAAAGGGGAGCGTGGGTGTGCGTGGGGGCGGCGCGGCCTCCGTAGCGGTTGAGCTCAGTCCCAGATCTCGCATCAGGCTGAATGCTTCAATACTTTTTAGAAAACCGCCGATCTTCTCCGGCACGGGCGGCGTCATTTTTAGCGCGGCGGCGTCGAAGGTGAGCGGTACATCTTCTTTGAGGGTGGCCAGGCGTTTGGAGAGCCGAGCCGATTCCTGGTTGTCGACCACCGCCTTTTCAAACGCCTTGGGCTTGGTGATGAGTGTGGTCGCGGCAATCACCTGCTCCACGTCGCCATAGGCTGCGACCAGCTTGGCAGCGGTCTTCTCGCCAACTTTTGGGACGCCAGGAATGTTGTCGCTGGCGTCGCCTGCCAGCGCCAGCACATCGGCCACGCGCTCGGGGGGGACACCAAAGCGTTCAATGACGCCGGCGCGGTCGTAGACTTTTCCCTTCATCGTGTCGAGTTGGGTGACGTGTTCGCCGACCAGCTGCATCAGGTCCTTGTCGCCGCTCACCACCCGTACGTCGAAGCCGTGGCGCAGTGCCTGGGCTGTGAACGTGGCGATGACGTCATCGGCCTCGAAGCCGTCCAGTTGCAGCACGGGAATATCCAGGGCTTGTACCAGCTTCCAGGTGAGGTCAAATTGGGGCACCAAATCCTCTGGCGGGGCGTCCCGATTCGCCTTGTATTCCGGGTACATCGCGTGACGAAAGTTCTTGGTCCGGGAATCGAAGGCGATGCCTAGGTAGGTGGGGCGCTCCTCCTTAAGAAGGCGGCCCAGCATGCGCGCGAAACCCGTTACGGCATGCGTCGGCACGCCGGTGCTGGTCGCGAGCGGACGGACCGCAAAATAGGCGCGGAAAATGTAGCCACTCCCGTCGATCAGGTAGACGAGCGGTCGGCCAGTCATCGGTATGCCTCCAGAGTCAGCGGGCGTCAGGTGCGCCGGACGCTGCCGTGGTGATGATCTCGACCAACAGCTGGTCGAGCACCACCCCGGGGTCGAGTTTGGTAGATTTTAGGCGCAAATCAGCTCGCCCCATGGCGTCGAGCGCCTGCGCAAGCTCGGGCAACTTGTAATGGCGGCTTTGGGCCACCAAGGTGTCGGCCACAAAGGGACGGAGTCCCACTTTCTGCGCCACGTCGCTGGGCCGGGTGCCGGCTTTAAGCGCTTCACCAACCTGCAGTAGTTGGCGTACCTGGCGTGCCATCATCGACAACACCAAGAGTGCACTTTCGCCACCGCCTAGAATGTTGCGCAGCTGCAGTGAAGCACGTGCTAAGTCACGGTTGCCGATCGCGTCGGTGAGCTTGAAAATCGTGTCGATTTTGGTCGGGGCGACCACCGCTTCGACGTGGTCCGTGGTAATTGCCGTGGCGCCCGCATACGTGCCGATCTTGACCAACGCCATGTCGAGGCCGCCCAGGTCGGTGCCCAACAAGTCTCCCAACAAGGTGGCCGCATCGGGTTCGATTTCCAACTTGTGGCGACGTGCCCGGCGTTCGATCCAACCTGGAAGATCCGCGGGCCGTGGCGGTTCGATGATGAACAACGCACCCGTGGCGCCCAGCTTTTGTGCGAGCTTAGTGCGCTGGTCGATTTCGCTCATCGTCAACAACAACACCGAGCTGTTGCTGGGTTTGTCGAGATAGGCCAACAGGGGTGCTTGATCTTTGGCCTTCAACTTGTTGGCGTCGCACAGCCACACCCAACGTCGTTCAGCCATCATCGGCATCGTGGTGGCGGCATCGATTACCCGTTCGATGGCCACTTCGCCGGTACGAAATTCATCGCGATTGAAGTCAGGCGCTTGCGTTAGGACGCGACTCTTAAGCTCTTTGGTGGCTTCACTTAGCAGCAACGGCTCTGCACTGACCACCGCGTAGACGTTTAGCAGGGCTTCCTTTTGCAGATGTCGATCGAGGTCCTTGCGAGCTGCCATCTTACGCTCCCGGACGTGTGGTGGCGTTGGCGATGGCCAAACGGTCACTTAATTGTTGTGCCGCAGTTTCGGCCAGACGTCTGAGCGCACGCCGTCGATTGGCCTCGGTGGCCGCGAGTTGTCCGTCCCACGGTGACGTGATCTCGGTCGGCAGGGCGGCGGGTAGGAAACTCTCGGCCACATCCACCGCGGTGTGCCAGAGCTCCTTGTCGCCCTTGTCGTGCAACCAGGCCTCGATCCGAACACGCATATCGTAGGCTGCCACACTGGAGCCGACCCCGGATGTGGGGCTGCGCACGGTTGCCGCACTGACAATTCTACCGGAGAGCGTTGCCTCTGCGTTGGCTGGGGAGACACACAGCGTGATCCCCTGGCTCGCAAGTCGCAAAGCCATCGCCGCGGTCAGGTCCGCCGACAGTCCCACAGGTGTGTCCTCGGCGAAGGGCTCGACCAAAATGCGGTTTCTGCCCAACAGAGAATTGCTCACCACAGGGGCGTAGCCGCATCCCGAAAGAGTCAAGAGCAATACGGCGCAAGCGCTGCGCATCAACCGGCAACCACGAAGTTTACCAAACGGTTGGGCACCACCACTTCCTTCTTAATGGTTTTGCCTTCCAGATGGCGAGCCACGTTTTCATCGGCCTTGGCTGCAGCCAAAGCGGTCGCCTGAGACGCGTCAATGGGCACCTCCACTTGACCCCGCAGCTTGCCGTTCACTTGGACGGCGAGCATCACGCTCTTGCGTGCCACCGCGTCAAGATCGGGCTTGGGCCAGAGCGAATGGCAGACGAGGCCTTGGCCCCCGACACCTGCCCAAATCTCCTCTGCCAGATGCGGCGCAAACGGTGCCAGCATTTGTGCGAAGGTGAGCAGCGCCTCGCGGATGACACCCGGGCTGACGCTACAAGACTCTTCATGCAGTCGTTGCTCATACAAGGCGTTCAACAGCTCCATCATCGCGGCGATCGCGGTGTTGAAGTGGTTGCGCACGCCGACCTCGTCGGTGACCTTGAGAAGCGTGCGGTGCAGCACGCTGCGGATCTCGGCGTCGGCAGGGCTCAGGCCGTGTTGGCTGGTTGGCAGCGGCGCCTCTCTGACGCGGGCTTGATGGACCGCGAATACCCGATGGACGCGCACGGCAAAGCGGAATAGGCCATCGACGCCTTCGGGGTTCCACTCCAGATCTTTCTCTGGGGGGGCGGCAAACAGGGTGTAGAGCCGCGCGGTGTCGGCGCCGTGTTTCTCAATCAGCTCCATCGGGTCGATGCCGTTGTATTTCGACTTGGACATCTTCACGATGGCGACCTCTAGCGGGGCATGACATTCAGGGCACAGCCGTTCTTCCGGCTTCTTGTCGCGGAATTGTGCAGCTTTGGCGTAGCCATGCGTTGGGCAACGGAAAGCGATGGCGTTTACCATCCCCTGGGTGATGAGGCGTTTCACCGGCTCGTCGTTATGAACCAAGCCCAAATCGCGCATTACCTTGTGCCAGAAGCGGAAGTACAACAGGTGCATCACTGCGTGCTCAGGGCCGCCGACGTAGATGTCGACCGGCAGCCAGCTCTTGGCGAGCGCGGGATCGAAGGCCTGCGTCGTGTCGTGCGGGCCCAAGAAACGTGCGTAGTACCAGGCCGAGTCGACAAAAGTGTCCATCGTCTCGGTTTCGCGACGGGCCTGCTTGCCGCAGATAGGGCAGTTGGTTTCGTAGAAGGCCGGCAGTTTGGCGAGTGGCGCACCGCCCTGGCCGGTGAGCTCCACGCTTTCAAAATCCGGAAGCACCACGGGGAGTTGGCTCTCCGGCACCGGCACCGCGCCGTGCTCTTCGCAGTAGATGATAGGAATCGGCGTGCCCCAATAACGCTGCCGTGAGAAGCCCCAATCGCGAAGATGCCAGGTGACTGCGGCGTCGCCGAAGCCTTTCTCCTTGGCAGCATGGGCCATTTTTTCGCGCGCCACCGGCGACGCGAGACCGGAGAAGACGCCGGAGTTCTTCAGCTCGCCATCGTCGGTGAAGGCGGCTTTGAGTGGCAACGAGAGATCTTTGCCCAGAGGATAGATGACCGGTTTGATCGGAAGCTGGTAGGCGGTGGCGAACTCAAAATCGCGTTGATCGTGCGCCGGCACGCTCATCACGGCGCCAGTGCCGTAGTCGGCGAGCACGAAGTTGGCGAGCCAAACCGGAACCTCTTCTCCGGTGTAGGGATTCTTGGCTTTGGCGCCTGTGAAAACGCCAACCTTTGGCGCGCCCTCGGCAGTGCGTTCGATTTTGTCCTGGCCGCGCATGGTTTCGATGAAGGCGCGCACGCTCGCTTGTTGTTCAGGCGTCGTGATAGCGAGTGCCATTGCGTGCTCGGGTGCCAGGACCACGTAGGTGCAGCCGTAGATCGTATCCACCCGGGTGGTGAAGACCTCGACAGTGTGGTTGGTGCCTAGCACCGGGAACTGCACGCGCGTGCCGACACTCTTGCCGATCCAGTTCCGCTGTTGCGTCACGATGCGTTCAGGCCAGGCACCCAATTGATCGAGGTCTTTGAGCAATTGCTCGGCGTAGGCCGTGATGCGGAAGGCCCACTCGGGCACCTTGCGGGTTGTAACGCCAGTGTGGCCACGCCAACAGACGTTGTTGTCGCGCACCTGTTCGTTGGCGAGTACGGTGTTGCAGCCCGGGCACCAGTTCACCTGGGTTTCTCGGCGATACACCAGGCCACGTTTGAGGAACTGCAGGAAAAACCACTGGTTCCAGCGGTAGTACTCAGGCAGATAGGTGCCCAGCTCGCGCGACCAGTCATAACCCAAGCCCAGCCGCCGCATTTGTTCACGCATCTGCGCGATGTTTTTCGGTGTGCGCACTTGCGGGGCGATCTTCTCGCGGATCGCTTGGTTCTCGGCGGGTAGACCCAAGGCGTCCCAACCCATGGGGTGCAAGACATCCAGGCCCTGCATGCGCATGTAACGGGCAAAGACATCCCCGATGGTGTAGTTGCGTACGTGCCCCATGTGCAGGTCGCCGGAGGGGTAGGGGAACATTTCGAGGACATAGAACGGTTGGGCTTTGCCGGTGGTGGCAAAGGCACGCGTCTCGTTCCAAGCATGCTGCCAGCGGGATTCAAGGCTCTTCGGTTCGTAAATCGGTAGTTCAGCCATGGCGGCGGAGGTAACACACCGAGGCTAGGCTGACAACGTCCCCGGGGGCGGGCGTGTGACGCAACGATGCATTTTGCGGGCACTTCCTTGCAGCGAGATCCGCGAAAATGTATGGGTATCCCGCCACAAGAGAGGACAGCTGCCGTCCCTTGAGGTCAAGGTGAGCATGATGATCTATGACTGGGTCTCTTCGCTGTTCTCCAACGACTTGGCGATCGACCTCGGCACGTCCAGCACTCTTATCTATGTCAAA
This sequence comes from Myxococcota bacterium, assembly GCA_022703175.1. Lineage (GTDB taxonomy): Bacteria > Myxococcota > XYA12-FULL-58-9 > XYA12-FULL-58-9 > XYA12-FULL-58-9 > JACRCV01. Next base: position 5,539 of record JAKLEG010000156.1, read on the forward strand.
GGCAAGGGCATCGTCTGCGACGAGCCCTCCGTGGTTGCCGTGCAGCGCGATTCTCGTGGCGCGCGCAAGATTGTGGCGGTGGGTCGCGAAGCCAAAGACATGATCGGCCGCACCCCCGGCGCCGTGATGGCTATTCGGCCCATCAAAGAAGGCGTGATTGCAGACTTCGAAGTGACCGAGGCGATGCTGCGCCATTTCATCAACAAGGCGCACAACCGCCGCACGATGGTGAAGCCGCGCATTGTTATCTGTGTGCCCAACGGCATCACCGAGGTCGAGAAGCGGGCAGTCAAAGAGAGTGCCGAGAGTGCTGGAGCCCGCGAGGTCTACCTGATTGAGGAGCCGATGGCGGCCGCGATCGGGGCCGATCTGCCCGTGGCTGAGGCCTCCGGAAACATGATCGTCGACATCGGGGGGGGCACCACCGAAGTCGCGGTGATTTCATTGGCCGGTATCGTTTACTCACGCAGCATTCGCGTGGGCGGCGACAAGATGGATGATGCCATCGTGGGCTACGTCAAGCGCAAATACAACCTGCTCATCGGCGAACGCACGGCGGAACAGGTCAAGATCGAAATTGGCAATGCCTATCCGCTCGATGAACCCCGTTCGATGACCATCAAGGGGCGCGACATGATTGCTGGCGTGCCGCGCAACATCGATGTGACCTCCGACGAAATTCGCGAAGCCCTCAACGAACCGGTGACTTCGATCATCGAAACGGTGCGCGTTGCGTTGGAACGCACACCTCCGGAGTTGGCCGCCGACATCGTCGACAAGGGCATCGTGCTTGCGGGCGGCGGTGCACTTTTGAAGAACCTCGACGTGTTGTTGCGCGAGGAGACGCGCCTGCCCGTGATGATTGCCGAGAATCCGCTGTCCTGTGTTGTGATGGGGACGGGCCGCGTTCTAGATCAGCTCGAACTTCTGAAGCGCGTTACCGTCCATTAGCCCCCGCGAGGAATAGGCGTGACGGTTCTTAACCGATACCGCGACCCGTTGGTGGCGCTCTTGCTTTTGCTTGTGCCGTTGGTGTTCTACATCTCGAATGCCAAGCGCACGCGTGATCACAACTGGTTCGATCGCGGTGTCGTCACGGTCTCTGCGCCTGTGCAATGGCTTACCGTCAGTTTGCTAGATAGCATCACGCGCGCGTGGACCCACTACGTCTACCTAGTGGATGTGCGCGAGGCCAACGACGAACTGGCTAAAGAGAACGCGGGCCTCAAGGCCGAGTTGGTCCGACGCGAAGAAGAGCGACTCGAAAACGAGCGTTTGCGGTTGCTGCTGCGCCTGCGTGAGCACGCCCCGGCGGTGAATATGCTTACCGCGCGGGTGGTCGCCACGTCGCCGACGCCGCTGTTTCGTTCGGTGAGAATTGACGTCGGCAGTACGTCTGGAGTGACGCTGGGAGCTGCCGTGGTGACATATCAGGGCGTGGTAGGGCGCGTGGCCGCCGTGACCAGCAACTACGCCGACGTGATGTTGTTGGTGGATGCCAACAGCTCGGTGGATGTTCTGGTACAACGCAGTCGTGCGCGTGCGCGTGTTCGCGGCCGGGGTTCGGACGCCGATCTCGGGATTGTGGTGGAATACCTTGGGCGAACCGAGGAAGTGGAGCCGGGCGACGTGCTGATTTCGAGCGGCACGGGGACGATCTTTCCCAAGGGTCTGCCGGTGGGCACAGTGACCGTCGTCGAGCGCGGCGCGTTTGGTTTGTACCAGCGTGCAACCATCGAACCGACAGTGGATTTCCGAAGGTTGGAAGAGGTGCTGGTGATCCCGGCACGCTGGCAGCTGGAGTCGAGCTACGAAGAATTGCAGGCAGCTGAATCCGAGCCTGCGTCAGCACCACTGGTGCCGCCTTCTGCCGTGTTACCGACCACGGGTGAGTTGCCTCCGCCGTTGCCGGCCCTGTTGCCCGCGGGAGCGCCTGCGCCGCAGGTGACACCTTGAAGAACCTGGCGTGGGTGCTGTTGGGCTGGACGGGGGTCGTGTTCTGGTCCTCAGTGGGCACTCGCATTGGCTGGTATCACCTGATGCCTGATGCCGCGGTCATGACGGTGGTGTTTCTGGCGTTGCGTCGGGAGCCTCTCCTGGTGACCTTGACGGCGTTAACGCTGGGCTATTTGGTCGGTCGAGCTGCGGTCGCGCCCATCGGCTTGCATGAAACGGCGCTCGTCGGATGTGCGATTGGTGTCTATCTTGCTTCGGGGGCGCTCACTGGCAGCGGCGCGTGGTTCTTTGGGATCGTCTGTGGCGGTGCGACGATGGCCTACCACTTAGCGTTGTATGGCTTGCTGTGGGGCGCCCGCGGCGAACCGGCGTTCTCTGGGCTTGCAACGGCGATGCTTGTGCCCAGCGGCCTTGTGACAGCGTTATTGGGTGTGGTCTCCTACCCGGTGCTGAACGCTCTAGACCGTCGGCTTACCGCCGACCGGCATGAGGCGCTGTCGTGGCGCTGACGCGTGAACTCTCAGACCGAAATCCGGTGCGGCTTTTGCGCATGCGGTTGTTCGTGGCGTTGTGGTTGTCATCTCTCGGGTTGTTCTTGTTGCTTGTGCGTTTGTACAATCTGCAGATCGTGCGTGGCGAGGAGTTGGCCGAGAAAGGCGAACGCAACTTTGTCCAAATGGTACGCATCCCGCATGATCGAGGCATCATCTACGATCGCTACGGCCAAATCTTGGCCGATAACCGCCCCTCCCTAGATCTGGAGGTGACTCCCGCTTTCCTCGGCAAGAAGGCCGAGGCCTTGGCTACGTTGGCTGCTTTGGCAAGTCTCACCGGCTTCACTGAGGCCGAGTCCAAGCGGGCTCGCGACATGGTGTTGGCACAACGTGGCCTCGACAAGTTCTTGCCAATTGTGATCAAGCGCGACCTCTCTTCGGAGCAGGTGGAGGCGGTAGAGAGCCATCGTAGCCTGTTTGAATTGGATGGCGTCGAGGTCGTGGAAGGGCGGCGGCGAGCCTACCCAGGTGGCAAGTCGGCTGCGCACTTGTTGGGTTACCTTAAGGAGATCGACGCGGCAGAACTAGAGGCGCAAAAGGCCAAGAGTCCATCCCAACCCTATGTGTTGGGCGATATGATTGGGCGAGACGGTGTTGAGCGGATCCACGAGAAAGACCTGCGTGGCACAGATGGCTACGAGAAAATTGTCGTGGATGCCAAAGGTCGGCGTCAACAGGATGTCTACATGCGACAGCTGTTGGGGTCCGATCGGCGTGTTAAACCACTGCCCGGTCACGCCGTTTTTCTTACCATCGACGCGGAGTTGCAGGCCCGCGCCGAAGAGGCCTTTCTGCAGAACGGCGTCGCGGGAGCAGTGGTGGCGGTGGACCCGAACACGGGCAAGGTGCTGGCGTTGGTGTCGTTGCCGTCGTTCGACCCCAACTTGGTCTCGGGGCTTTTGGGTTCCGAGGAGAAGACGCGACTAGACGGCGACCCGCTGAAGCCTTGGATCAACCGCGCCATCTCCGGTCAGTACGCGCCAGGCTCAACGTTCAAGGCTGTGACCGCATTGGCCGCTTTGCGTGAGCGTTCGACCAACGGTCATGAAAAGGTTCGCTGCCCCGGTCACTTCACGCTCGGCAACAAGACATGGCGGTGTCACAAGGACAGCGGCCACGGCCTGGTCGATCTGCGCGAGGCGCTGATGGTCTCGTGCGACGTCTTTTTCTATACGATGGGGAGTCGGATGGGCATCGATGCATTGGCGGCGATGGGGCGCCGCTTGGGGTTTGGTGCCAAAACCGGCATTGCCTTGTCCAACGAGCAGCCGGGGAACATGCCGGATGAGGCGTACCACAACAAAGTGGACCGAGTGACTGGCGGTTATCAACGCGGCATGGTCATCAATACGTCGATCGGCCAAGGGGCGTTGCTGGTGACTCCCGTGCAGCTGGCGATGGCCTACGCCGCGATTGCCAACGGCAAAACACTTTTCGCGCCCCAGATCGTCGATCGCATTGAGACGGCAGATTTTCGCGTGGTGCGGCGCAGCCTGCCGCGTGGGCGTTTCCTGGAGAACGAGACGAACGGTGAGGCAGAGGGAGAGGAGCTATCGGCCCCAGGGCACGACGGCATCGTCGAAGAGGTGTCCGGGGAACCACCTTCGGTCGTTAGGCGCCTAGGAGCGATCCCGCGGGAGACGTTGGATTTGGATCCCCTATCTGTAGACATGGTGCACGCAGGGCTCTTGGCTGTGACCACAGACCCGCGCGGCACGGCCTACTGGCGTCGCTCCAAAATTGTATCAATTGCTGCCAAGACGGGGACGGCTCAGGTGGTGCGGCTAGGTCGCGACCGAGTGAAGGCCGAAGATATGGACTATTTCGAACGCGATCATGCCTGGTTCGCCGCCTATGCACCGGCGGAGGATCCGCAAATTGCCATCGCGGTGCTCAACGAGCACTCGGGTCACGGCGGTTCTAAGGCAGGGCCGATTGCGATCGCGGTCATTGACGCCTTCATGGAGTTGCAGGCGCAACGGGCGGCCCAAGCGGCCGCACCAGCCTCGGGAGGAGCGCCGTGAAAGTTGTGCGCCCACCTCTCGGGGAAGCCCATTTACCCATCGCGATTGTCGCGGTGCTAATTGCACTGCTCGGGGTCTACAACCTGCACTCCTCAGCCGCGGCCCACGAGCCGGGGCTCTACATGACCCAACTGATGGTGCTCGGGCTCGCCGCGGCCCTCGCGTCGATGTTCTTGTTCTTCGACTATCGCTTCAGTGAGGGTCTTGCCTACCCCATCTATGCGCTGGCGGTCCTGCTCCTTATCGCCGTGGAGGTGCAAGGGCATACTGCGTTAGGGGCTCAGCGGTGGTTGCATATTGGGCCGCTGCGTTTTCAGCCGAGTGAGCCGGCGAAGCTTGCCACTATTCTCTGCCTCGCGCGCTACTTCTCCAATCGCATCGAACCAGGCGGGTATTCGATGCGCACGCTGTTTCGCCCACTGAACCCGTCGCGGCCGCTTGTGGCTATCTTGGCCTTGATTGTGGCCTGGAAGAACCCGTGGCTGGGAGATCCTGTGGGGCAACTGGCGCGGGCGATTCGACAGAACCTGGACGAAGGGATCCCGGAGCCAGCTAACTTGCTGTGGTTTCGGGTCTTTCTCATCTTGCTGCTGGTCGTGGCGTTCGCCGTGGGTGTCTGGGTGACACTCGCGGCCGAGCGCGAGCGCGCGCTGTTGGATCCGTGGCCCCCAGGGCAACGACGACGTATTATCGTGTTGTGGGCGGTGCTGTGTTTGGCGCTGGGATTGGTGTTGGCCTCCGAATGGCACGCGCCGTTCATTCGTGACCCGTTTGGGTTTGCGATCGCGTACTTGGCGGAAGCGGCCGGCCCGTCTGGCGCGTATGCGGAATTCCAATCACGGTTGGCGTTTCGTCTGAGTCTGGCGGGTCTGGCGGGTCTCTATCTGTTGGCGTCACTTATCAACCTGCGTCGGGTCACCGCGACGCTCGTCG
>JAKLEG010000157.1 GCA_022703175.1 Myxococcota bacterium
CGACCAAACTCCCGGTTGCGGCATTGCGCGCCATCACAAAGATCGTGTCACCTACGGCAACCTTATCTTTGACCACGTCCGCCACTGTGAGCTGTCCGATGATTTCGCCCGAGGGCGGTGTTGGGAGATTGCCGAGCGCCGGCATCCCTGTAGCCGGATGACCCGCGGGCAGTTGCCCTTCCGTGGTGGGTGCCACTCCCGAACCGGTGGGCCCAACCGCCTCCGTTTTGCAAGCGACGCACACAAACGACACGGCGGCCAATACCAAAAGCTTCTTCATGATAGATCCTCACCTAGCAAACGCCGGGTCTCACCGACCACAGCGGTTTGCGCATTGTAGTTTGGCGCCTCAATCTTTAGAAGCACGGGTGTCTCAGCCCGTTGAAAGGCGTGGCGCTCGACGTCATTGAATAGGAAGCGGATATGCTGATTCGGCGCGACGGGTTCAGGCCCCGTCGGCACTTCAAACCGCGCGGGGAGCTGTCCGTCGCCGACCACCAGCCACGAGCTGGTCTCGATACCGGCCAGCCGCTGCAACTCCTGGCGAACGTTGGCGCCCTCCGGCAGGTCGATCACCAACGTCGCAGACAGCTCGTGAGAGGTCGGCAACATGGCATTGTAAACGGCGCATTCGGCGCCCAACGCTGCTTTGTCGGCGATCCCCTCTGAACGCATGGTTTCATACAACTGAAACAGGACCGTCTCGCGGCACTCGAACACGAAGCTCAACCGGTTGCCGATAGGCACCCGCCGCTGTTTGCGCAACGCCAACATCTGACGGCGCAGGTCGAGTCGCGCCTTCTCGTAGTCGGCGAGGCTCAACAGCTCCTCAACCTCGATCGGCTTTACCATGGACCTCCTCACACCCTTCCACGAGCGCTGCCTTCACGGCATTGAGAAAACGCCGGTACCATACCGCTCAGATGGAATCGGGCCAAGCCAGGCATCACACCAGATACCCCTGGTCCGACGACCGAACGGTATGCTATCGAACCCGACGCTCGTGTGCTTCGATGGGTCGATAGCCCAGGCACAGTGCCCATCGCTGAGCCTTTGGCAACCCCAGGATGGGGTGAAACCGTCAGGCAGCTATCACGAGCCTATGTGGAGGCATCGTCCGATGATCAACGGTAAACGCATCGCAGTGGTACTTCCGGCCTACAATGCTGAGCTGACCTTGGTGTCGACCTACAACGACATCCCCAAGGACGTCGTCGATGATGTCATTTTGGTGGATGATCGTAGCTCCGACGGCACGGCCACGCTGTCACGCAAGTTAGGCATCCACACCATCGAGCACGAGGCTAACCTCGGCTACGGTGGCAACCAAAAGACCTGCTACAAAGCCGCGTTGGAGCGCGGCGCCGATGTCGTCGTGATGCTACATCCCGATTACCAGTATTCCCCGAAACTGGTCACGGCGATGGCAGCGATGGTAGCTGGCGGCGAGTTCGACGCGGTGATGGCGTCGCGCATCTTAGGCGTGGGCGCCCTGCAAGGCGGCATGCCGCTGTACAAATACGTGTCGAATCGTTTCCTCACAGCGGCCCAGAACCTGCTCGTGCGTCACAAGCTCTCCGAGTACCACACAGGTTACCGGGCCTGGAGCCGACCCTTGCTGGAGTCGTTGCCTCTTGCCAGCAACTCAAATGACTTTGTGTTCGACAACGAAATGCTGGCACAAGCGATCTATTTTGGCTGGCGAATCGGTGAAATCTCCTGCCCCACGCGTTACTTCCCCGAAGCCTCCTCGATCAACTTCCAACGCAGCGTCGTGTATGGCTTTGGCGTCCTGCGCACTTCGTTATGTTTCCGCCTGCAGCGGTGGGGCTTGGGCCGTTTCCCGATTTTTCAGGATGCTGCCGAGCGCCGCCTATTGGCCAACCCTGCGCCAGCCGACAAGAGCCGCGCGTCCTAAGTTATCCACTCCGCCGTGCCCAAAGACCCGCCACACCTTGACAAAAGCCGGGGTCGTTCCGACTTGTACTAGCGTCTCAGCATAGAAAGTGACCTATGGCGGAAACTATTAAGCAAACCGTACGAGTTCGGGAGCTAGCGCTCCCCGTCGACGAAACCATTGAACCGGTGGAGGCGTTGCGACGCCTCGTGGCCGATCGCATCGGCGTTGGCGAGCCAACCCTACCGCCGCTGAAAGTGGTCAGACGGGCGTTGGATGCCAGACACCGCGCCCTTCGCTACGTCTACACGGTTGAGCTGACACTCGAAACCAAGCTCGCCGAGAAGCTCGCGCGTGCCGGTCGCATTGAGTTGGCCAAACGCACCGATCCCTATCTCTACACGCTTGCCAAACCTCCTGAGGGTCCGCGACCCGTTGTTGTAGGCTCGGGACCCGCAGGTCTCTTTGCAGCTCTGACGTTGGCCCGTGCCGGTTGGCCCCCTATCGTACTGGAACGCGGTCGCCCTGTAGAGAGTCGCGGCCATGACGTCAGTAAGCTGTACGCACGTGGCATTCTCGACCCTGACTCGAACGTTTGTTACGGCGAAGGCGGTGCGGGCACATACTCCGATGGCAAACTCTACACGCGCGTCAACGACCCGCGTGTCGATCGGGTGATGGAGTCGTTCGTGCAGTTCGGCGCCGATCCCGACATCCTCGTGGATCATCGCCCGCACTTAGGTACCGACAAACTCGTGCAACTGCTCACCGCGATCCGCCTTGAGTTGGAGCGACTAGGCACGGTGTTTCGCTTCTCCACGGCGCTCGCGAACTTCGAGATTCACGATGGCGTCATCAAAAAACTCATCCTGCGGGATGGCGAAGCGATCGACGTCACCAAGGTGGTACTCGCCACCGGGCACTCGGCCCGCGATATCTGGGAGCGACTCCTCGAAGCTGGGTTGCCCTTAGAGGTCCGCCCGTTTGCAGTAGGGTTCCGCGTCGAGCATCCCCAGGCTTTGATCAATCGGTTGCGCTACGGGGCCACTGCCAACAAGGGCATTCTCCCGGCCGCCGACTACCGGCTCACCTACAACGAAGAGGGCGAAGACGGACGCGGGGTTTACTCCTTCTGCATGTGCCCAGGTGGCGTCGTGGTGCCCACCCCGACCAGTACAGCGGAGCTGTGCATCAACGGTATGAGCCACGCTTCGCGTGCCGGTCGTTTTGCCAACAGCGCATTGGTTGTCACCGTGACACCAAAAGACTACGCCGCCCTTGGCTTTGAAGGGCCGCTTGCGGGGGTCAAGTTCCAACAACAGGTTGAGCAGAAGGCCTACGAGCTAGGCGGCGGTGCCTTTGTTGCCCCAGCTGCGCGCATGTCGGACTTCATGGCCAAGCGTCCTTCTGGACAGCTCGGTCAAACAAGCTATCGCCGTGGTATCTGGCCCGCCGATCTCGATTTAATTTATCCCGCGGCGATCAACGCATCGCTGCGTGATGGCATTGCGTCGTTCGAAAGCAAGATGCACGGCTTTGTCACGGAGGACGCTACCTTGATTGGCGTCGAGACCCGCACCTCGTCGCCGGTACGCGTGGTACGAGGTGACGACCTACAGGCACTCGGCGCCCAAGGGCTGTATCCGGCGGGCGAAGGCGTCGGCTATGGCGGCGGCATTATCTCGTCCGCAGTCGATGGCATGAGAGCGGGCGAAAGCCTAGTCGAGGCCGTCGGTGGTGTGCGCGTGAGCACCGAAGGCTAGCAGCCTGCCCTAACGACTGCGCTGCGTGCGTGCGGCCATCGGGTTTTCGCGAGTGATATAGCGCGAGAACAGTTTCTCTACGGCCCATCGCGACCCCGACATTACGACCAACGCCGTGCCGCCCGACATACGGCCATGGCGTAGCATCGCTTCAGCTTCGGCGACTCCCAACAGTAGGGTTGCGTCGGCCTCAGGTAGCGGCTCGTTGCCGATCGAGGTCTCGATGGTTTCGGTGATCACGGCCCGCCACCACGTATCGCCTTCCTCACTGCGGACGCCGATAGAAATGCTGGCGTTGAAACCAGGCGGCTCCGGGTCGGCCTTCACCAACGCATCCAGCACTGCCAGGAGCCTCAAACCAGGGGTTTCGCTGAGATTCTCCATTAAGTCGTCACTTCCTCGGGCGCTTCTTGCCACGGCAGAACGGAAAAGGCTACCCCTTCGAACCATCCAAGATGTAGGTCTGCAATCCACACGTACCAGCCATCGCTGTCTCACCTTTTGACGCTGAGGCTTGCGGCGTGCCATGCTGCCGCGCGATTGAAAGGTTGGTCCGAACGCCCATGGTGGATGTCCCTGAACTGACGTTGTCTCGCGCGCCGTCGCTGTTCGAACGACTCACCACAGCGTTTCAGCCAGAACCGCATCGGCCGATGATTGCCGACCCAGTTGCGGCCCAGACAACGCTAAAGAACCTGCGCCTGCAGGTGTTTACCGTGGCATTTTTCGGCTACGCCATCCTCTATTTTGGTCGGAAAAACATCTCGGCGGCGCTCCCAGCACTCGCCTCTGATCTAGGCTACCTGAATGTCGAGGTCGGCTTCATCGGCACGACGTTGTACGTCACCTACGGCCTGGGGAAATTTCTGAACGGCATCTTGGCCGACCGTGCCAACATCCGCCGCTTCATGGCGACCGGGCTCATTGTCTCGGGTCTCATCAACGTCGCATTCTCGTCGTTCGCATCGTTGTGGTTCTTGGCATTTGCGTGGGGCATGAACGGCTGGTTCCAATCGATGGGATTCCCGCCGATCGCGCGCGCGATGACCCTTTGGTATCCGCCCCAGGGCAAGGCCACCCGATGGGCGCTATGGACCTGCTCGCACCAAGCAGGCACCTGGGCGATCATGGCCTTCTCTGCTTGGTTGCTGACCCTCGGCGACTGGCGACTGTGTTTCATCGTCCCCGGTATACTTTGCACCCTTGCAGGTGTGGCCGTGTTGCTGTCAATGCCCGATACACCAGAGTCGCGTGGATTGCCGTCAGCTCAGGCCTTTGCAGAAGCCCCTGAACAGGCCCAGGTCGCTTACATCTCGACGCTCATCCATTCGGTGTTGCTCAATCGCAACGTCTGGATATTGGGCCTAATTGATCTATGCGTTTACGCGATCCGTTTTGGCACGCTCGACTGGACCACGAAGTTTCTGGTGGAACACAAAGGCTACTCGCTGGGTGAGGCTGCGTTTCGCGCCGGCATGATGCCTGCAGCTGGCGTGGTGGGCGTGCTCATCCTGGGTTGGGTTTGCGACCACGTCTTCGGTGGCCGCTACCGCACGGTCAACGCGATTTGCCTCGCAGGTCTCGGCTGCGCGATGGCCGGCTTTTTTTGGATCGGCTCGGATCACCCCTATCTGGATTTGCTGTTGATGGCCTGCATTGGCTTCTTTGTCGAAGGGCCGCAATCCATCCTGGGCGGGGTCGGCGCGATCGACGCCGGGGGCTCGGCCCGCGTGGCCTCAGCTGCAGCGGGGCTCGTAGGCATCTTGTCCTACTTTGGCGCATCACTCTCAGGCGTTGGCACAGGTTTCTGCATCGATCACTACGGCTGGCGCGGCGCCTATTTGTTCTGGATCGCGATGAGCGTTGTTGGTTTTCTCCTGTGTGTCTTCCTTTGGCGTGAACGACCGGCGAACAGCGGCCATCGTAGCACCCAATAGAGAGCAACGCCGATGACATCCCCAATCACCTACCTCTATCTGGCAACGCTCATCGGCTTTGTGGTGATGGGCACAGTGCTAGAGCTCGCCACCCCCAACCTGCCGCCGCGACGCTGGGTCGTCAGTTGCCTGGTGGTGAGCGCGCTCTGGGCCCTGCTAGATCTGCTTGCCAATCTAGCAACGACCCCTGCCGACATCGCGTTTCTGTATCGACTGTCGGGCCCCATTCCGGTGTTGTTGTCCTACGCCATTCTCCAGGCTGCGCTGGCACACGCGCAGCTGCGTCTGCCAGTGTGGGGGCAAGCCCTGTTATTGCTGCCCGCTCTTGTTGTCACCGGATTGCGGGTCCAGGGGCTTTTATTCGAGAGTTTTGTCACCGCCAACCAACACCTTGGTTCCTACTATGCCGTGCCGTCGACCTGGTTCTTGATCAGCAACGTTGCTCACTCGCTGTACTTGGTTGGCGCCATCGTGGTGCTCATCCGCGAAGCCCGTTTGCACCCAAGCCCAACCAATCAGCGCGTGGCGCATCTCGTTGCTGCATGGATTGGGCCGAGCTGTCTTGGGGTTTGCCTGGCTATCTATCTCGCCCACCTAGCTCCTGATGGCTTCGTTGTTCCGATGCTCGGCTCGCCGATCGCCTGCCTCGCCGCCTTGATGGCCACTGTCACGTTGGTCCGCGAGACGTTGATCCTACCGTTGGCCAAAGCGCAAGAGCAGGCGCGCCAGTTTGAGGGCCTCAAAATGCTTGCGGGGGGCATCGCTCACGACTTCAACAACCTCCTCGTGGGTATCCTCGGACACACCCGCATCGCCCAACAGGAACTCGATGCTGGCCTCCTGGCGCAAGATCGTCTTGAGCGTATCGAGACCACGGCGCGAAGAGCGGCCGAGCTCACCCACGAAATGCTCGCGTATGCAGGTTACGCAAAACTACGTCTCCATGCCGTCGACGTTGGCGACCTCACGCAGGATGTAGCCCGAGCACTTGAGGCATCGCTGCCAAAAGGTGTGCGCATCGATCTGAACAGCCGTGAACAGCTTCCCACAGTACTCGCCGACAACGGTCAACTTCAGCAGATCATTCTGAATTTGTTGACCAATGCTGGTGAGGCGATGGAAGGACGTGGTGGCAGCGTCCAGGTGGTGATAGCCCATCAAGAGGTGCTCAATCACCGGCTGGTCGACGCGGTCAGCGGTGCTTCAATTGCGCCTGGGCATTACGTCACGTTGCAGGTCAGTGACACCGGCGCCGGAATAGCGCCCAGCGAGCTGCCTCGCATCTTCGCACCGTTTTATTCAACGAAGTTCACCGGGCGTGGTCTCGGCCTGGCGGCCGTGGCCGGAATCCTTAAGAGTCATCACGGCGCCATCACCGTCGCCTCGGTTGTTGGCAAAGGATCTACATTTACGGTGTACCTCCCCGTCGCCGACAACGCCGTTTTGACACCGCCGGCTGCCTATCGGGCAACCCGTAGCCACGCGCTTCAAAATGGCCCGCACACGGTGTTGATTGTCGACGACGAAGACCTGGTGCGCGATGTTGCACAATGGACCTTAAATGTCGCCAAGTACCGCGTACTCACAGCACGCGATGGCATCGAAGCCATGGCACTGATACGCGCGCACACTGAAGAACTGTCGGCGGTGATGCTTGATCTGACGATGCCACGTATGAATGGCCGAGAAACCTTGCTGGAGCTTCGTCGTGTCTCGCCCGACCTCCCGGTGGTGTTGACCTCGGGGTTCGACGCCGAGCACGCCTTGGGTGAACTAGCGACCGATGCTGGTGTGACGTTCCTGCAAAAACCGTTTGCGCCGGAGCAACTACTGCGTAGCATCAACGATGCGATGGATCGCCGTGTCGTAGCGCACGACTAGCGCTGAGGAACGTTGCGGCTTACAGCGCTTGTTCTTTGATCCAGGCTAACATGCTGTGTGCCACGCGCTCCCAAGTTAGCTCCAACATCATCGCATGTGCCATGTTCGGAAATACCTCGCACTTGGCGGCGTAGGCCTTCGCTGTTGCGCGCACATGTTCCTCGGCCACCAACGCATCGTCGGCTGCGCCCAAAACCAAGATTGGCGTCTGCCGCACTCGCTCGACGTCGGGAAGATCCCAACCAGAAAGGTCGAACACCACGCGTTGCGACTCCATTTGCGATTGCCCAACCACCCGCTCCACGGTTCGGTCAGACACCGCCGTGGCGAACAATGCCCGCCGCACCATATGGAGCGAACCAAATGTCGATCCGCCGACCTGCGCGACACCCAAACCGATCCACAACGCGGGATCACGCAAGATCATAGCAAGGTTGGGGCCAACCAACCCGCGCGGTGGCACCGAGGCCATCAGAATCGCCGCGGCAGCAGGTTGTCGTTCAAGACACTTTTGTACCACCATCCCACCCATCGAGTGGCCCACAAGAATGACACGTGGCCCAAGCTGCGCAAGCACGCTCCCCACGTCATCGGCATAGTCGGCGAGGCTCGTCCACAACAACGCATCACGACCTTCGCTCTCACCATGTCCACGCAAACTCAATGCGTAGGCTGGATGACCGTGTTTCGCGAAATGGTCGAGGAAATGCTCACCCCAGCACCATGCGCCAGCAAAAGCGCCGTGCACAAACACAATCGGGGCATGGTTGGTCTTGACGGCAGGCTGACGCTCAAGAACTTCAAGACGCAACGATCGCCGATGCAAGGCGTCAGCCAACTGGGAAGCTACTGCAAACATCCACGCTCACTCTCGCTCCCCCAAACGACCGCTTGGCTATCCTATCGCCAAATCGCCATGTCGACATAGAATTCGTCCGTCGCCGCAAGCTTCATACCAAGGGCCCGCGCCACGTTCCTCATCAGACGAACCGCCGCTGGGTCGCCCCGAAGCAGCAATGCGTCAAAGGAGGCAAACGGCAACAGACGAGCCTGAACTGCCCCAACTGCCGCCACGGTGGCTGTACAAACATCACCCGAAAGAATCTCTAGCTCACCCACCAACGCCGGCGCCTCAAGATAGGTAATCAGCTGTTCATGGCCGCCCATGTCCCGCTTGAGCACCGCTACTTTGCCGGTGTCGATCACGTACAGCCCCGCAGCAGGCTCGGCCTCAGAGAGCAACCGTTGACCATCAATGAGTTCGCATTGCACGAGCAGCGCTTCTAGGTCGTCTTGGTCACGCGGAGCGAAACCACTCAGCAAACTCGTTTCTTTGGCCATCGTCATCCTCGACGCCGCTGGGTCGCGCGATGCACGGCCCTTTTGACAGCTGGCCCCACTATGGCAACATTCGTGGGCCATGAGAACTGGTCATGACACACCGCCGCCTCGACTCTAAAGGCCCGAAACTAAACCCAAAACGGCGTAAAGAAATGGTCGGGGCGATAGGATTCGAACCTACGGCCTCTTGGTCCCGAACCAAGCGCTCTACCAGGCTGAGCTACGCCCCGACCGGGAGTGCGCTTTTTAGACTTTTTAGTAGCTGCCTGTCAATTCGTGATTCAACTAAGTGCAAAAGAAGCCTCACGTGAAGGCCCCCCAACCTAGCCTGGTGAATCCATGCCTGCGATCAGCGACCCACCCACCATGACGGCGGCGGGTTGGAGCGGTGGCTCCGCTCCCAGAATTGCTACCAGCGTAGCCTCTGGCACATCGGTATGGCCCGCGCCTGGCACCAATGCATAGGCAGCAAGATCGGCCCAACATCCCGGAGCGATCCGCCCTGCGCCACAACCAGTTGTACGCGCTCCCTGAACGGTAAGCGCATCGAGCACCAACGCCAAGTTGGCTCGCTGAAGCTCTGCCGACACCTGATGCACAAAGCCGTACACCAGCCGCGCCGCCAACGCACGAATGCTTGGCCCCTCGCCGCTGCCGATCGCCATCGGCACACGGTGACGTAAAAGATGGCGGAGAGAACCTTCGTCGGCAAGCCTGTCGCCCCGCGCAATCACGCCGGCCCCAAACACCCGTAACAACACCCGTTCAGGCTCGGTCATCGCCCACGGGTCAACCACCGCCGTCAGGCTGTCAATCAGATTCGCCTGGAGCAACAGCTCGATTGGCGTACGCGCAGAAAGGGGCGTACCGCGCGCCAACCAAGGAATCGCGGCAGTGGTGGGCAACACGAACGGCAAGTGACCCAAACGCGTCTTCAGCGCCACCCATTCGTCGGCCCCCATATCGTCCAAATACTCAGCGCCTAAGCCCCAACTTAAACACGGGTTACGACGCAGCGCCACGTGCTGACCAAGGCTTAGCAAGGCTTCGACGCACGCTTCAAACGAAGGCAAATCGAGACCCGTCGCCGATGGCCGGTGGATGTTCAGAGCCTGGAGAAACACCAAGCGAATCCCGCACTCGCTGGCGGCTTCTAGCACCGCGTCGGCCAACGCGACAGTGTGACTTGTCCGACTTGCAACGGCAGGCTGCAGCCAGGCCAATGTGGTGGTCCCTTGCCGCAGCGCTTGTTGAAAACAGGCGCGCGCCATAACTCGCAAAGTCGCAGGTTCCATCAGGGAACCTGACTGTAAATGTGCAGCCACGCCAAAACGTGCGGCATTCAGATGTGCCAGTCGATCTGGCGATAGGATGGCCAACGCATCGATAAAACCCGGGAGCACCAGTTTGTCGCGCCAGACTATATCCACGGCGGTTCGTGAAGGCTCGGTGGCGACGGAGCTTAGGCGGCCGCGGGCGTCTACATCCAGAACCACGTTGGCTCGTAGTTCGCCTTCCACAAAAGCCCAACCCGCGGCGATGCGCATAACCTCACCGTAGAAGAAGCACTCGCGGGAGACAATTGTTCTCTGCCTTGCGCCCAAAGGATAGGCCAGCTATTTGCCAGGGCCTAAGATCCAAACCATGGGCAATCCGCACAAGACGTACACCCTCATCAACCAACACCACTCTGCAGGGCGCATCGTGGGCCAGCTTGACGTGGGCGAATCCAGCGACGTTCTACAACAACTCCTGGTAGAGGCCCCAGCGCAAGCGCTGGCGCGCAAACTACGCCTGCTCTACCACGCAGAGCTCATGCCCACCGCGACAGCGGACGAGCGAGAGGCTCAAGCAACAGCGCGGCTGGCACGGCTGTCCGCGGGCACGCTGAAACGTTACGCATTTGCCTTCGACACAGCTGCTGGCCCACGCATCATCAAGGTGAGCAACGCTGACACGCCAGGAAATCGGTTGTTGGGATTTCTGGGCAGCTCACCTTCGGCGCGCGAACACCGTCTACATGCGCAAGCCTTTGCAGCTGGGCAAGCGGCAGTTGCAACCTTGGGATATTTGGAACTCCGGCACGGCCCTCGGCTGTTGCGTTCCCTCCAGGTGCAAGCCCCCCTCGACGCCGATGCGATCTCCC
>JAKLEG010000158.1 GCA_022703175.1 Myxococcota bacterium
CCACCCATGTTCTTAACAAGGCCCGCCGCGCGAAACGCTCGTGAACGCGACCGTTCTGCTGCCGCACGTGACGGTTGCACCCCTGTGTCGAGCACCTCGGGATAAGAGTAGTCCTGGCCGCAGACACACGGAATCCGCGAGCTATGCGGGCCGGTTGCCAGCTCGATCTGGTGACCGCACTTGAGGCAGGTGAGTCGCACCCTCTAGCCCCCCTCCCCTTTGAACCGCTTGTACAACCCCATGAAGCTCTTCGCGACCTGGCTCGGATCGAGCGCTAACGCGCGGGCATACTCGACGACAAACCCGCGGACATACACGGCTGCCGGCAGGGCTTCAAAGTCGCCATCTTCGATGGCTCTAAGATAGCGCTTGCCGACCTTGGTGATCTCACACATGTCGTCCAACGAAGCGTTTGCGCTCTCGCGCAGGCGGCGCAGATACGCCCCGGTAAACTCGGTCTCCGGGGTAATCGGCGCGTCGGGCTTAGGCGCCAAACGCCGGACAACGCGCGGACTGGCATGCACTGGCGGAGGCGTCCACGGACGTGGCGTGAGCGCGGGTGTGCCACCAAACGGCAACGCCGCGACTTTTTCGATGGCCACCGGCAACTCGCTCGCCGGTTCCTCCGACGCTGGCACCGCAGGAACTGGAGCGGTCACCAGCTGCGATCGTATAGAGGCCACTGCCACCGGCGCAGGTTCTGCGACAGGCACAAAAGGCGTCACCTGTATCGCAGGTACAGCAGAGGCAACTGGCGCCACCGACGTCACAGGTGTGGCGGGCACGACAGGGGCAACTGGCACAACCGACACCGCGGACGCTACACGCGCCGGGGAAGGCGTTGACTCAACAGGGGGACGTGCCACAGTGGGCTCTGGCATCACGCGTGGCGGCAGCGCAGCTGCGGTTGTATCGATGGTCCGAGCCATCACATGTCCCACCGTGACATGGGTGTCTGTGGGAGAGGCCGGAATCATCAACGAGGGATAACCCTCAGAACCACGCGCCAGGCTTCGATCGTAGGCGGCCCGACGTTCAGGATCCTTTAGCGTGTCATACGCCTCTTGGACCTGCAGACGCAGGTTGGCGATCTCGTCCTCCTCCATCATCGAGTACATCGCCATCGAGCCAGCACCAAGATAGGCCAGCATGCCGCGGTACGATTGTTCAATCTCGGCGGCGCTAGCGTCGGCGCGCAACTCCAAACGGTCGTAAAGGGTTTGGCCGCGGTCTGACATACGCTAGCCTCCCAACCCCAACGCACCGGCAATCTGGATGATGCTCCGGCTGGCACGCGAATCAGGACTGTCGAGCAAAACGGGGCGACGCTTACGCACCGACTGCCACACGGCGTCGTCGAACGGGATGTTGCCCAAGTGACTCATGTGAATGCCGAAGTACTTGCGACATGCCTCACTGATAGCCACCCCCAGGCGCTCTTCTTCGGGCGTACGCACCTGGTTCACCACGAGCTTTAAAGGGAAGCGCTCTATCTCCTCGCGCAATCGCGCTCCACCGGCCGGATCGCGGCGTTCGACGTACGACACCAAATCCGCAGGCGTTTTGAGCCCTTGGTTGGAGCGTTCGTTCATCGCCTCTTCCACCAGCGGTCGAAGGTTCCACGCCAGCTCCGCCGTCTTGAGGCGGCGATAATAGGCAGCCTTGATGAAACGATAAGCGTTCTCGATCGAGGTGGGTTCAGGCACGACGGTGAGCACGCCATGGTCGGCAATCAAAAAGAAGTCGAGAATGTTGAAACCCGTGCCGCCGCCCAAGTCGATGATGACGACGTCCACTTGCAGCCGCGAAACCTCCCGCAGGATGCGCAGCTTTTGCGTGTACTTGGGATTAGCAGCCCCCAGCACATCCAACGCCCCTGAGACGAGCCCCAGGTTAGGAACCGAGGTGGGCGTCACCACCTCTTGCAGATTATCGACTTTACGCGACACGAAATCTGACAACGTGGTGTTCGGTGGTTTCACGCCCAAACAGGTATGCAAGTTGGCGCCGCCCAGATCAGCATCCACCAGCACCACGCGGTGCCCACGCTGCGCCAAAAACACGCCCAGATTGGCGGACAACAGCGTCTTGCCGATACCGCCTTTGCCGCCGCCCACCGCGATGACACCTTTGTTGATCCCGGTCGACGTGACGACGCCCGACGCGATTGGCGCCGAGGTAGGCGTCACAGCGCCCTCCGTGGGTGTTACGCCCACGCTGCGCGCGTCAGTGCTGTCAGTCTGCGCACCTTGCGACATGCTCTCCACGCTCACAACCTGTCCGACTCCTTGGAGCTTTGGGCAACTATTCGTCGCTATCGAGCTCGGTGTTCCAGTATGACGCATCCACAGGATCGAGGAAAGGAATCCACTCACGATACCGAGCCCGGCACTTGAGTGGTTTTAGGATCTCAGACCAACGCGGCCGTCGGGGCTTCTTGATAAGCCGCATCCCAGCTTCGAGGGGGGTGCGCCCTCCTTTGGAGAAATTACACTCCAAACAGCTCGTGACCACGTTCTCCCAGTTGGTCTTGCCGCCTTTGGAGCGAGGCACCACGTGGTCTAGGTTCAGGTCTTTGCGCGGGAAATGCTCACCACAATACTGACAGGTGTGATCATCACGCACGTAGATGTTGTGCCGGGAGAAGCGGATGCGCCCGAGTGGGATCCGGTCGTACACTTGCAACACCAACACCCGCGGAACCTTGATACGCCGGTTGATGGTACCAACCGTGTCGTCGTTCAACTCCGCCGACAGCGCCGACCAACTTTGAAAATCGAATTGTTGGAACGCTGCGTTAAGGGCCCGCGCCACGCCGGCGTACAACATCGTCAACGCCCGACGCGCGCTGACCACGGTCACAGCCTGAAAATTGCGGTTTAGGACTAGGACGTGTGCGTCCATGATGCGCGCCCCTATATTTAAGAGTGTAACCGACGCGGAGGGGCACCGCAAATCTCCAGCACGTGCGCTATCATCCTGACAAATCTAAGGTTTTCGTCCCAACAGCGGCACTGCCGCCATCTGCAGATGAATACTTGAGGCTTTCCGCTCGACTATATATGGTAAACCGGGCCCAAATGGGCCTGTCACGTGAACCCAATTCAGGAGCTAGACCATGCGTAAGACTTGGCTCGTGTTGTTGCCGTTGTTTGGGGCTGCTGCCTGCAGCACCTCTGATTCCGATGTCATCGATACCAATGGCATCTATGCAACCTATGAGGCCTTGGCCCAAGGTGACGGCAAAACGGTGGTCTCGGCCACGCTCGAAATCGGCCGCAACTCGCTCAACTTCTTGAAGCTCGAAGGTGGCGACGCGCTGCGCGCGGTCATGATCAATCCGACCACGCAGGCCGAAAGCCCGCTCGGCATGGAACAACAAAGCGGCCTCGGCATGACCTGGTACGAAACCGAATTCCAGACGCAATCACTCAACACGGGTTTCCGCGTTGAATTTACGCGTGGTTCGTCGAGCAAGGTCAACGCCATCAGTTCAAACGTCACGATGCCCTCGCCCATCGACCTACTCACCTCGAACGGCAGCACGACATTCTCCCGTGCCAACACCACGCCGTTCTACGTGCAATGGGATCCTTACACGTTCCTGACTGGCGACCAGCTGACCTACTCGATCACGGGTAGCTGCATCCAAACCGCGCAGGGCACGATTGCCTGGCCCGAATCCCAAGGCGGTGTCGATACCTTGGAGCTGACCAATAACTTCCTGACGGCATTGGCGGGCCACGAAACCGAGACGTGCATGACGACGCTGACGCTGGCGTTAACTCGCTTGGGCTCGGTCGATCCGGCCTTTGAAGGCGGCGTATTTACCGCCACACAAGAACGCACGCTCAGCCTGACCTGCCAGCCGTAGTTGTCTTGCAGCAACGCGACGACGAATACCGCCAGCGCCGATGGTGGTTCAATCCATCTCTTCGATAAAATCGAGCAGCACCGGAAAGATCTCATCCGGCGCAGTGCGGCCGACCAATAGGTCCCCATGCCCATAGTCGGTACGCTCACCTGAGGCCAGACCCATCTCCCGATAGCGCACGTCTTTGGAGCGCAGCTCGCGCGACAGCGCTAACACCGCCTCTTTAGGAGCAATGCGATCGATGCTCCCAGACAGGAGCAACACCGGCGCCATCACCTCTTCTAGCTTGGACTCGTAGGCGAACGGATCAGCGGCGCCAGCCGTACCGCGCATTTTTGCTTCCAGCTCCAAAATGAGCTGCAGCGGCACGTCGTTGACCCCTTCCTTGGCCATGCGCGCCATCACATCGTCATCGGTGTTGCGGGCGTTCAGCAAAATGCCGTCGGCAAGCTTAGCCGATAGCGAAATAACACTGCCGGCAGCGAACAACACCTTCTTGACTGGCACCATCTTCAGCGCCTGCGTAGGTGCCACCCGGCGCGCCAAACCTAGCAACCGCCGCTCCCGAGTTTGCAGCTTCAGTTTACCGACCAGCGGTGTTCCTACCGTCGTCAGAGAGCGCAGCTCCCGTGGCCGCGTCGTGGCAAACGCCATCCAGACCATACCGCCCATTGAGTGGCCAAAGGCATGGAATGGCCGTCCCTCGGTGCGGTCGGCGATGGCGGCGAGGATGGCCGGCAGATCGCCGCTTAAGTGGTCGCCAAACCCCCACGGGCGGTTGGCTCGGGCCTCCTCGGCAGGACGCCGACTCAATCCGGCACCACGCAGCTCCACCAAGTAGACATCAAAACCACGCTCTTGGGCGGCACGCGCCACCGAATGGCGGTCATCGATGTCCAGATTTAAACGATTGGCGGCCAAACCATGCAGCATCACCACCGGGTGGCGAAACCTGTGAGGTACCCCAGGATAATAATGAATGGCCAAGGCATGGCCATCTGCGGTCTGGGCATAAAACAGCTCGTCGGTCACGGTGCGGCATCTAACCAGAGAGCCTGAAGGGGTGCAATGTGGGCAGATAAAACCACATATTATCAATAAGTTACATCTATTATCGGCCAAAAATTTGACATCAACGGAGGTCCGGTTAAGGTCCGCCACAGAAGCGGAACGCCGCTTTTTTGACGCCCGCATACAGGCTTTTTACAATGCGGGAAGCCTTCCGGGATGCGCAACAGCCCGGAAAGGTAATTTTGGAACCTGGCTCTAACGCCTACGGGCAAGGGGCCGTCGGAGGGCGGAAGACAATGATGACCCGCAGCAAGAAACCCACGAAGACGGCGGTACGCACCGAAACCCAAACCCTGACCGCACTGGAAGAGAAAGTGGTGCGGATGCGCTACGGTCTCACCGCTCCGAAGACCCTGGTGCTTGAGCAGGTGGGCCAAGAAGACGATGAGTTAGCAGCCAAACTGCGTGCGCTTGAAGAACGCGCCATCGCCGCCGTGAGCGCACGTCAAAGCCCGGTGAAGCGCAAGATCGTTTCTGAACTGAAGCGCAAGTCCCAACGGTAATCGCCCGCTGATGTAGGGGCGGCCATAAGACGTTGACACGCCCATCAACCCGGCCAAAAATCCCGGGATCGCGTGGGCTCCGCCGCGCGACCAGGGGTGATTGCCGTGGCCACATCTGAGCGTTCGAAGAAATCCCAGCCCAAACGCGCTGAGCTCCGGTGTTTCGCTACCGCCGCGAAGACCGAGCGCAGGCGTTACCGCCGCTTTGCTGCCACTGACCGCGTGGAATACGTGGTAAGCAACCGCCGTTCGGTCTCGTTCCTCGGCAACTTGTCGATGGGTGGGATGTTCCTGCGCAGTGCCACCAACCTGCCCGCCAGCGTCGAACTTGAGTTCAAGTTATTCTTAGGCGGCAGCAAAGATGGCCAGCTCATCCGCGGCCAGGTCCAACCTGACGCCGAAGGTGATCGCAAGCAAGGGGCACGCATTGCCTTCCTGCCAGCCCAACCCGAGGCCGAGGCCGCCCTCAAGGCGCACATCGAAACACAGGTGATTGCACCGCTCGAAAAATCCTGCGCCCGCGCCCGTCCGCCCGTACGTGACGTCATCGAACTGTCGGCCTTCTACCAAGAGTTTGGCCGCATCGACGACGCCGAAGCCCTCCTCGGCAAAGCCGTAGCCTCCAACAACCGCTCGCTGGAGCTCCTCGAACACTACGCTCGCATCGTGGTGCGCGGCGTCGCCGAAAAAGGTGCCGGCTCCTGGCATCAACTCTCCAAGCTCGAAGATGTGGTGGCTGCTGGCCAAAAGCTTGGGCAAAGCGAAATCCTCGAAGCCATCGCCGCAGACCTTGAGGCGATGCGCCACGAAATCGAAGCCGAGCGTCGCGCCGAACAGCATGCCGAAGAGGAGCGCCGGGTTGAGGAGCGCGTTCAGGCAGCCATCGCCGAACGCCTGCAGGAAACACTGGCAGCGCATGCCGAACGCGAAAAAGAGCTGCTGGCCACCCAGGCCGCCACCAAGGCAACTCTTGAGGCCCAGCTACAACGAACCGAAGCCGACCTGCAAGCCGAATTACGCAACACCCGCAGCCGCTTAGAGGCCGAGCGGGACGAGCTCAAAAAACAACTCCAAGAAAGCGTCACCGAAACCGAAACCCGCTTGCGCGACGAACACGAGGTCGCGCTAACAACCCAAGCACGCGAATTCTCTCAAGATCGCGAGGCGCTAGAACGTGAGTTGGTTGAGACACGTAGCCAACTTGAAACCGAACGCGACGAGCTGCGCGTGCAGCTGGTGCGAGAGCTCAACGACACCAAAGACGCTTTGCTGCGCGAATTGGTGGAAGCGCGCGCTGCCTTGGAGCGAGAGCGCAACGAGCGCACCCGTCACGAGCAATCCCTCGCTGAGGAACACACGGCGCTGCAAACAGAGCGCGAGGCGCTTCAGGAAAAGTTGGCCGAGCTCACCCAACCCGACGTCACCCTCTCCCGCCAAATAGACTGGCTGGTTGAAGCTCGCACCCATGAGCTGCGCGCCGAGCAAGCACGAGCATTGGCAACTGTGCGCGATGAGCTGGTGCGCGCCAAACACGCCGGTAGCCACCAAGAAGCACGCTGGCAGAGTCGCGAAGCTGACCTGAACGATCGAGAACACCAGCTGCAGGCCCGCGAAACGGCGGTGGCCGGGCTGGAAATGCGAGCCACCTCGCTAGAACAACGCGAGCACGCCCTAGCCGAGGAGCGCCGTACGCTGGATGAGATGCTGAGCGATCGCGATGCCACTTATCGCGAGGCCGCAGACACCTTGGCTCAAAGCCACGCCGCCCTCGTCAAAACCCACGCGGACCAGCGCGCCGATCTGGAACGCCTGTTGACGCTACGCGAAGAGCAGCAACGCGAGGCGGTGCGCCTGGAGAGCGAAGCCCAGGCCCTTACGGCCATGGCTCAGGAGCACGAGGCAAATGCCAATCTCCGCACCGAGGCCCTGCACAAAACCGAGGTCGCGCTCACAGAACGTGAGAGCACACTAAACCACCAACAGTCGGCCCTTGAGGAGCGCCTGGCCGGCACAGAAGAACTGCGACGCCGCGTTGACGACGAGCGCGCCGAGCTGGACGCAGCCGTCGCCCGCCACCAGACGCGACTTATCGACGTTGAGACGCGCGCCGCGAAGCTCACGGAGGCAGAGAGCGACGTCGAACAACGCGCGGCACACCTGGACGAACGAGAGGCTGCGGTCACCGAGCGCGCCACCCAGCTTGAACGCCGCAGTCAGGAGATCGAGGCGAACTACGCCGCAAAGCAGGCAGAGCTGCAGGCCCAACACCAAGCGCGGATGCGCGAAGCGGACACCCTGCTCGATCAACGCAGTGAAGAGATCGAAGCGACCTTCAGGCAGCGCACCGCTGACTTGGATGAGCTGTTGTCCAGCCGCAGCAGCGAGATCGAGGCGGAGCTCACGACTCAACGCACCGCACTGCAGACAGAATTCGACGACCGCACCCGAGCGCTTGAGGAGGAGCTGAGCAGCCGACGCGAAACCAACGAGCGTGAGATCCGCGAACAACGGGAGGCGTTGGAGCAGCGTCGCGTCGAGCTCGAACGTCAAACGGCTGCCGCTCAACAGGCCGCCGCAGAAACCCTGCAGGCGCAGACTGCCGCGTTGGACGCCCGGCGCGCCGAGCTTGAAGCTCAGGCGACCCAAATCCAGCAGGCAGCCGCCGATGAGCTGCGCACCAAAAGTGCAGCCTTGGATGAGCTGCGCACTGCCCTCGATCGCGAGATCGAACTCAAACGCCACGATACTGATGCCTTGATCCGTTCGCGCACCGCCGACCTGGACGAGCGTCGTGCGACGCTCGAACAACAACACGAAGCCCAACAAGCCCGCGATCAAGCGCTCGAAGCCCGCGAAACCGCCGTGGCGCAAAGTCTCGCCGACCTCAGGGAGCGAGAGACCACCGTCGCGCAGCAGCTGGCCGGAATTGAGGCCCAGACGGCCGCATTGACCGCTGAAGACGAAGAGCTGAAGTCACGCCACCAAGCCTTGGAAGCCAAGGCCGCGGCGCTGGATGGCATCGCCGAACGGCTGACCAACCTCGAAGCGACGCTCAAAGAACGCGAGACCCAACTTCAGACGACCGCCACCGAGCTTGCCGAACGTCAAACCGAGTTGGACACCCGCGCAGCAGCGGCCGACGCCCTGGTTGCAGACGTAAGTCAGCGCGAACAGGCCCTGGCCACGGAGCGTGTGAACGTCGAGGCCCAGCGTGAAGAGCAGGCACGCCAGGCGGAGACTTTTGCCGAGCGCGAAGCGGAGCTTGCGGCCCGGATCACCGCGGCCACCGTGCTCGACACCGGGCTGACTGAACGTCAAGCCGCCGCCGAGCAACGCGAAGTCGAGCTCAAGGCTTGGACCGACAGCCTGATGGCCGAGGCCACCGAGCACGGCGAGCGCCAGGCCGCGCTGAATGCGCAAACCAGCGCCCTTGCCTCAAGAGAAACCGAGCTGACCCAGCGCGAAGCCGTCATTGCCTCCGAACAAGACCGGGTTCAGGCCCTGCAACAAGAGCTCGCCGGCACAATGGCCATGTACCAAGAACATCGCCAGATAGTGGACAATCGTGCCGCCGAGCTTACGAGCCAAACGCAAATGCTCCTCGAACAACAGCAGTCCATGGAGCAACGCGAGGCGGCCTTGGCCAACAAAGCCGCAGAGGCGGAGCATTTGCACGCCGATGCCACACAGACTTTCGCTGCCGCACAGCGGGAACGAGAAGCCCTGGTCGCCGAACAACAAGCGGTGCTGCAAGAGCGCGATGCCGTTGCAGCAATGCAAGCCGGCATTGACGAACGCGAACAGCGCTGGGCATTGCGCATGGGTGAGCTGGATCAGCGGGAGATGACACTGAATGAGCGCCAGGAGCAGCTCGAACAAGAGAAGCTCAACTTGGAGAAGCGTCGCGTCGAGATCGAAGAGGAAAACAACCGTGCTATCCAGGCCCTGACCCTGGAGGCGGAGGACCTCAACAAGACCCGCCAGGAGCTTGAGAGTGCACGGCAAGCGCTCGGTGCCTCACGATCGTAGTTGATCGCGACGGCCACATGAACCCCTCGTTAAGCGACACCTCGAACGCGAAGCCCCCAGTCCGCGCACAGCGCGCCCGACGCCGCCACTTGGCGCGAGACCCAGAAATGGACCGTACGACCTACAGGCTCATGGCGCTGGCGGGGGCCCTCAGTTTGGCAACCTGCGATCGCTCCTCGCTTGGCTTGCAGACTGAAGAACTTGCACGCTGGGGTGACTCCAGATCGGCTCGTGGAGGTGATGTCGACGCCGCTCTGGTAACGGTGACGGTGGTGCCCCGCTTCCCGGCTGGCCCCAATTGGAACGACTACGTGCGCACCGCCGACCCAGCCACACCTTGCGAGGGCTCGGAGAGTGGCGCCACCGCCTGCCTACACGGTGGTGAGCTGCGCCAAGTCGTGCTCCCTGGACCAACAGCCTGCACCGGTTACACCGCCATCGATGCGCTTGGCGTCTTTGATTGGTCTTGCGTCGCCGAACCAGGACGGTTGGTATTCAACAGCTACGGTCTCAAACGTCACCAAGGCCTCGCCCATTTGCTGAACGCTGCCGGGTTCTTGGCCAACCACATCACCATCTCACACGCTGCAGTGACCGTGGCCCGAAGCATCCCCGAAGTGTGGTGGCAGAATCCCGTATTGCCACTGCCCGACAACAGCACCACGTCCCAGTTAGCCCTCGATGTGCCCAACGCGATCTACCTGTTGGCGACGAGCCGTGGCTCACATGGCTATCGATTGGCCGCCAGCAAGATCGCGCTCGTGACCTTAGACGACGCCACGCTCACGTATCTCGACGATGGCATCACCGCCTGTATGGA
This sequence comes from Myxococcota bacterium, assembly GCA_022703175.1. Classification (GTDB taxonomy): domain Bacteria; phylum Myxococcota; class XYA12-FULL-58-9; order XYA12-FULL-58-9; family XYA12-FULL-58-9; genus JACRCV01. The sequence continues at coordinate 10,298 of JAKLEG010000158.1, forward strand.
CCCCAACAACGGCACCGTGGCTTGCCTGGTAGAGCTCACCGACCCCGGCCGCTTTGTGTGGTTGGAGGGCAATTTTGTGGGAGGCGGCGCGTCAGCCGCGGGCTTCAACGTCGGTAACACCGGCTCTGCGTTCAGTCGGTTTCATCGCATCTCGGCCTATGGCTTTAGCCGCGCTATCCAGGCTGCCCGGGTCGTTCACCCTCGGTTTGACGAGCTGCACCTCGACCACAACGGCATCGGCATCTACCTCGACAATTCGGAGTTCGCGCGCATCGCGCATGCGACATTGGCCGCGAATGGCTACGGGATCTACTGTGGCGATCTGAACAATGCTCTCTTGATTCATGACGTCGTGGCCGCCAACAACGATAACGGTGGTATTTGGCTCGGTGGGTCCAACAACACCACGATCGCTGGCGTGACCCTGGTAAACAACGGCTCCAGCGGCCTAGCCTTGCTCGCGGCCACCGACGGACGCCCCACGCTGCTACAGGTGCTCGACGCCAACAATGACGGCGCACTCAACCTGATGGGGATCGGCCGCGTCACCTTTGCCCAACTCGCCGCCGATGCCATCGACTTGTGGAATGTCAGCGATGGCAAATTCACCGGCAACCTACTGCTTGCAGGTGCGGGCAATTGCACCGTCAGCACGGATGGCGA
>JAKLEG010000159.1 GCA_022703175.1 Myxococcota bacterium
TGCGCACGTGACCGCACGACTTGGCGTGTCTCCCGAGGAGGTCCTGTTCTTTGATGATACCTCGGCGAATGTGCGGGCGGCGCAGGCCGCGGGTTGGCACGCGGTCGAAGTGGTGCGCACGGCGCCGGTGGCAAGCCAACTTGTGGCGGCGCTCGGGCCTTTGCTGCCAGGACGCCATCTGGGGCTTTTCACCGTGGCCCGGGATGCTTAGCGTCAACCTAAGTGGCAGCGAACATCTGGTCCGCAGGGCCCAGGTCGTCACGTTTGAGGGCCGATGATTCCACGCAGTCCCACGAGACAGTCCGCAGAACCTGGGGAGCACGCGGTCGATGCCGGGCGCGTCTTGAATCTCTTGGAAGAGGTCGAAGGGGAGATGGCAGCCCTCTACGATTGGTTGGCGCGCACGTTTGCTACCGCCGATGCGCAAGTCACCGCGTTTTTTGCCAAGATGGCCCGCGACGAGTTGCACCACCGCGACTTGGTGCGTTTCCAGAACCAGCTGGTAAGCAAAAGCCGGCATAGTTTTCCGCCGGTGCCGATCGACGTGAACGGCATTGCCGCTCATGTGAAGAGGGTCCGAAAGCTCCGCGACAATTACCCGCCTGCTTCGGTGGGGCTGGCGTTGGCGTTGGCCCTGGAATTAGAGGAAAGCCCGGTCGAGAGTCACTATCGTCACGCGATTGCACAGGCCAGCCCGGGCCTAGCGCGCTTGATCGCTAGCCTAAACAAGGCCGATGAGCATCATGCCGACCACCTACGCCAATTCATGCAGCAACGCGGTTTAACCGTTGGGTAGGCTTCTGGGGCGCTGTCGCGTTTCGGTTCGCTAGGCTTATAACCTTCGGTAACATCTTTAGTGACGCAATTCGCAGCACGCTTCCCAAAAAAACACGCAACATCATTTCGCCCTTGCCGAAAACATCAGTGAGCGCTGTTGGACTGTTTGAAAATAGAATGGCGGCTCGTGGTGGGTCCGACGGAGCTCAATAACGATGAAGGTGGTCATTCTACACGGGTGACCACCTTTTTTTTGTCCCTGTTTTTAGGTAGTTACCATGGACTCTGACCTTGGGTCGCGGCCTGTAACTGGTGCAGTGCCCGGGTGACCAGCTCTCGATCGCCGTAGATGTGCCCCCATCCGGCAATCTCCAACGGCAACAACTCTCGGTACAACGACACCCGTCGGGCAAATGTAGGGGTGGGGTCATAGGTAGCGATGACGTGGGGTATCGCCTTGGCACTCCACAGCTCCTGAAAGCAGCGCAGATCGTAGGCGGGATCGCCCAGCTGGGCATCGCCGAAATCCAACAGGCCGATCCGTGGTTCCGCGTCGCGGACCAGCAGGTTTTCGGCCGTCAGGTCGCCATGCAATAGAACCTCGGGAACTGCATGGCGAGCCAGCTCCACCATCAAGGCGGCGAGTCGGGCCCGCAGATAACGCAGCGTGCTTGGTGGTAGGGCACTGCCCAACGCTGAGATCGTCGTCTCTTGGGCGGCGGCATACCGCGCAGCCCAAGGGGGTGCGGCTTGGGCCTCCTCGACCAGAGGCAGTGCCGTCCATGGCACCTGATGCAAAGTGCGGCATGCGGTCACCACATCACCCAGGTGGTCGCGGCGTTGGGGGGCGGTGAGCGCGACCCAAGGCGTGCCGAACAGGCGCTGTTCAACTGCGACTGGACCGCATGTAGGGTCGGCCGGCAACTGCAGTACCGGCTTCGAGATGGCGACGGCTGGCGCTTGCACCGCAAGGAAGCCCTGCAACCTGGCGGCACGGGAAAACTGTTGGGCGGCCTCAGCCAAACGTCCCACGCGTGCCACCAAGTCATCGTCCACGGCGAACACTCGGCAGTCCATGCCCTCGGCCAAAGGCACCAAGCGCACCTCCGGGCGGGCCAGCGCGCCCCGCAATCGACCGCGTAGCGTCTCCATAACGCTCATCGCCGTCGTCTCCGGACCCAGGTCAATAACATGAGAGCCGTGTAGGGGGCGGGGGCAATCGCCGTGCTTTGACAGCCGGTGCAGCCGCCGCCGAGTTGGGGCTGACAGGCCGTGGCTTCATCCACCTCCCCGTCGCAGTCATTATCGAGGTTATCGCAGCGCGTCTCGTCAGGCTCGAAAACCTCGGTGCGCGGGCAGAGCCACCGGCCATCGACACAGCTAGCCGCTTGTTCAGCACAGACACCCTGAGTGCCGCAATTCTTGGTAGCCATGCGTGCCTCTAGGCTCGTGGGCGCGACATCATCCACTTGGGTGTTGCCATCATTGTCTAGGCCGTCGCAGCGTTCGGGCTCGTTTTGGATGATGAAATCGTAACAATTTCGGTGGGTTGCGTCTTGGGTCGGGGAGCAGGTGGCGGCCGCACAAGTGAATCCATCGGGACAGGGGTGGTCATCGGCGCAGTCGGCGAGGCACCAGGTGCCCAACAGCCCCCCGCTGCGACACAACAGCCCTTCGCGGCACTGGCGACTGTCGGAGCATGGTGCGCACAGCGGTCGATCGCGCGGCATGCAAACGAAGAGCTCGTCGATCTGGCCATCGCAGTTGTTGTCGCGACCATCGCATAGCTCTTCGGGGTAGTCGGGCACGCATCGGGCACAACGTTCCGGGTCGTCGATGGTACCATTGCCGTCATCATCCAGATCGTTGCCGCATAGCTCAAACCATAGGGTGTGCTCGTCCGGGTAACGAGCGGCCTCGGCGAGGGCGGCGGCCGGATCGACGCGTCCATAGCCATACCAGCGTGAAACACCGGCTAGGTAGCTGCCGCGCGCGGCATCCACGGGGTAGGCGGTGTCAAACAACAATTCGAGGGTTTGTGCCAGGGTCAAGGTGGGTGCGTGGGCCAGCAACAGCGCGATAGCTCCGGAGGCCACCGCAGCTGCGGCGCTGGTGCCACCAAAATCATTCAGGTAGTCCCCGGCGGCAGCACCCGCTGTTCCGGAGAGATCGGTGGTGGGAATGCCGGATCCTGGCGCCATGCCGCTGGAGGGGGCTACCAGCCTGACGCTTGGGCCAAAGTCAGAGTAGTAGGCGCGGGCGCCACTTTGATCGATGGCGCCCACGGCCAACACTCGTGGATCGGAGGCAAAGCCGTCGTAGCTTGCCAGTTCGCCGCCGTTGCCAGCTGAAAAGACCATTGCGGTGCCCAGGCCAGCGCGACCTTGGGTTGCAGCGTACTGGAAAGCGTCCGCCACGACGTCGGGCAGGGCCCAGGATTCTACCGGGTGCGCCGGATCGAGGGGATTGCCGTCGGGCGGGCCCCAGCTGTTGTTGATGACCCAAGCGCCGTGGTCTACGGCCCAGGTGATGGCGCTGGCGATGGCGCTGCCGCTGGTGAAGAGGTCGCTTGGGCCGCCGTTGCCAAGCAGTCGCACTGGTAGAATTTGGCACGCTGGGCAAACACCGCTGAGGCCGAGGTTGTTGTTACCTTGCGCCGCGATCACTCCGGCCACTTCGGTGCCATGTCGTTCGGCGCCGTTGTAGCTGGGGTCGTCGTCGGGAGGCAGGTGTGAAACATCGTAGCCTTGGGGCGCAAGGTTTTGTGTCAGATCGGCGTGCTGGAGGTCGATGCCATCGTCGATGACCGCCACAGGCACGGGCCCGAATTCGGTCTGGCCGAGGCTGGTGTTCCATGCCGTCGGGCCATCCAGCGAGGCCTCCAGGCCAGCTTGCAGATGCCACTCGTCGGGGAACAGCGGATCATCCGGGATCCATCGCAAGTCCACAGGGAGGAGCGCGTCTTGGGCGGCATAGCGAAGGTTGGGAAAGCGCGTCAGGAGGGCTGCAGCGTTCACGGGGGCGGGGATCGAGACGACGATGGCCCGCGGCAGGGTCAACACCAGCGTGGCATCGAGGTCCCGGCACAGCCTTTGGATGTCGGGATGAGCCTGGCGGGTGCGCAGTTCGTTGGTGTTGAGGCCAAGCACCCATGGCGTCGGGGTTGCCATGGACATCGCGACGACCAGGGCGGCCATCACCTTGGCACCGCGGGCGCCGCACCATCTAGCGGCTCGTAAGGGCGTAGACTCGATGCGATCTGACGCAACAGCGGTTGATAGCGGCGTTGCAGCCAACTTGGTGTGGTCAGGCTCAGCATGTGAGCCTGGTTGCCCTGAGCGACGAAGACCAACGTTGTCGCGGCTTGGAAGCCCTGCGTCTCAGTGTTCAGGTCAACGCGTGCCGCTTCGACCTCTGGCAGCGCTAGAGGAGTTGGCGCCTGGGGGGGCTGCACCGTGGTGTCGTGCTCGGCCATGCTTGGGAGCAATTCGCGACGCACAAAGCTGTCGGCCAACTGCATCGCGTCCGGTAGGTGGTCGTCAGGCCAGGCCGTCAGGCTCACCGCCACGCGGGCGCTGTTGGTTGCGACCACGGTGATCCGACCTTGGCGATCACGGTGGCTTTCGGTGTGCCAACCGCGCGGCAGATCCACGAGCAGTGAACCCACGTGGATGGTGGTGGGCAATTCGCGTGACTCGACGGGTGTCCACCACGACGCGCCAACGATTAGCGCCAAAAGCAGCAGCGTCACGCCAAGCTTTGTTGGGCGCAAACGGTCGGTGGTTTGCCAGCGCGCTGGCAGCAGGAACGTCGTGCCACTGCCTGCTAAAACCCCGCCTAAGTGACTCCAGGCATCTACCCCGGGAGTGACGCTGCCTAGGTAGAAGGCGATGGCGGCATATGGCAGCACGCTGCCCAAGAAATAGCGGCGGTATTTTTGCGGCAGGTGTCGACGCTCGCGCAAACCAAACACGCCCAGGCCGCCCCACACGCCGAACAAGATCCCCGACGCCCCGCAGCTGGTCGCCTCGCCCATGAAGGTGGACACGAACGTGGAACCTAGCGCCGAGGTGAGGAGCAGGAAGCTGTAGTCCCGGCGTCGGAAGGCGGCTTCGGCTGGCCCGCCGAGGTTGAACAGAAACAAGCAGTTCAACGCCAGGTGCCATCCCGAGGCGTGCAGCAGGTTGGCGCTGAGTAGACGCCACCATTCGTGGCATTCCACCATCAAGGCGCGGTTTTTGGCGCCCAGTTGGTTCAAGGCATCGGCGCTAAGCGGCGTGCCTCCTTGCCAACCCAGGTAGACACCAATGCAGGTGGCGATCAGTGCCAGCGTGACATAGGGCACGCGGTCGAAACGAAATTCCGGCACCGCCATCGTCAGGCGCTCACGTGTCACGTCGGCGAGGGGCCTGGCAAGAAACAGCTGCCGCATCAGGCGTTGTTACCAGAAGCGGGGCTGTCGCGGGAGGGTGTCTGGTTGGGTTGTTGGGGGGGGGCCGTTGCAGACGAATGAAAGAGGCTTGTAACTTCCAGCATCTCTCGGTACTTGGAGGCCACGATAGGAGGCTGTCCATGCAGGACCCGACGAAGATTGAAGTGAATCGCGATGTACTGGACCGTGCCGCGGCCCGCTGCAAAGAAAAAGACGTCCTGGTGCCGACGTTTGCGCAGATGAAGGACCCGGCGCTCATTCCGCAAAAGGTCAAGGATGAGCTTTCGAAGATCGGGCTGTGGGACATTCATCCACGCAACTTGTTTCGCATCTCGTGGAAGAACGACCCCAAGACAGGCACGTTCCACGGCGTGAATTACCTAGAAATTCCGCGCGCCATCACCGGCGTTAAGGCCCGCATCTTTGGCTTGGTGGGCAAATACTTCCCCACCGGTGCGCACAAGGTGGGCGCGTCGTTTGGGTGCTTGGCCCCGCGACTGGTCACTGGCCAGTTCGATCCCACCCGACAAAAGGCCGTGTGGCCTTCCACCGGCAACTACTGCCGCGGCGGCGCGTACAACTCGCGGCTGTTGGGCTGTGAGCCGATCGCGATTTTGCCCGAGCGGATGAGCCAAGAGCGTTTTGATTGGCTGAAGAAGATCAACGCTGAGATCATCGCTACCGCCGGCTGTGAATCGAACGTCAAAGAGATCTACGACAAATGTTGGGAGCTCAAAAACACCCGCGGCAACGACATCGTGGTGTTGAACCAGTTTGACGAATTCGGCAACGGCATGTGGCACTATGAGGTCACCGCCTCTGCTATTCACGACGTCCTGAAGGACGTGATGGGGGCGAAAGACCGCTTCGCCGGCTACATCTCCTGTACCGGGTCGGCCGGCACCATTTGCGCGGGCGATCGCCTGAAAGAGTGGTACCCGAACACCAAGGTGATTGCCTCCGAGGCGCTGCAATGTCCGACCTTGCTTAACAACGGCTATGGCGATCATCGCATCGAGGGCATTGGCGACAAGCACGTGCCATTCATCCACAACGTGCGCAACACCGACGTGGTGGTGGCCATCGACGACAACGATCCGATGGCGCTGATCCGCCTGTTCAACGAGCCGAGTGGACGTGCCTACCTAAAGAAGCAGGGCGTCAGCGATGCCACGCTTGAGCAACTGGGCCTCTTGGGTATCTCCGGCATCGCCAACATGCTTGCCGCGGTGAAGGCCGCCAAGCACTTCGAGCTCGACGAGCACGATGTGTTGTTCACAGTGTTCACCGACTCGATGGAGTTGTACGGCTCGCGTCTGAACGAAGCCACGGCTCAGTTTGGCGCCTACAACGATACGCAGGCCGCAGTGGACTACCATAGCCACCTGATGGCGATCCGTCCGGATTCGATGGAAGAGTTGACCCACTACGGTCGCAAGCGCATCCACAACCTGAAGTATTTCACCTGGGTGGAGCAACAGCAGAAGGATGTCGAAGAGCTGAATGCACAGTGGTTCGACTACCAGAGCTATTGGCCCAGCCGCTGGCGTATGGCCAGCCGTTACGACGAGCTCATCAACGCCTTCAATCAGAAGACCGGGATGGCCGCGAAATACCAGTAGATTGCGGTAACTATTTAGATTGACGCATAAAATGGGGCGCTGATGGGAAACCGTTGGCGCCCCATTTGGCGTTTTTAGAACCGGCTTGATGCCATGTGCTCTTTGGCGTCGCTTGACCTGTGAGGTGCGACGCTAGTGATCCGGCTGCACGTCCAGATCCCCCGACACCAAATCGACTCGCAGCTTGAACTTGCGGCCATCCTTGGCTTTGAATCGTGCGGTCAAGTCGGTATTGGACTTGGCTTCGCCAACCAGGAACTTCAGGTAGGTCTTGTCCTCATCGTGCAGGATCTTCAGCTGGGCGATGCCTTCAGGATCACCGACAAGCTTCATGGTCTTACTATGATGGACTTTGAGGGAGGGTTCAGCAACACCCTCATGTATCTAGGGGTTGGTGAGCTGATCGAGATCCAACTGGTCGATGCGTTCGCGCCAACCAAAGATGTCCTCTTCTTCGCCCCACTGGTAACGGGTGAGGTAGGTGTAGAGGCGCTGCGCCAGGTCGCCCAACTTCTTGTCACTGATGGCGATCTCTTGCTCTTTGTAGCTGAGCGAGCCGACCGGCGCGATGACCGCGGCGGTTCCGGTACCAAAAGCTTCGATCAGCTCGCCGCTCTTGGAGGATTCCATTACTTCTTGGATGGAGATCGGTCGCTCGGTGACCTTCATGCCCCAGTGGCGCAAGATCGTGATCACGGAGTCGCGGGTAACGCCGGGCAGGATGGTGCCGGCCAGAGGCGGCGTCACGATTTCGTCGTTCTTCATGCGGAAGAAGATGTTCATCGTGCCGACTTCTTCGACCCACTTGTGCTCGATGGCGTCGAGCCAGAGGACTTGCGCAAAGCCGAGCTTGGCGGCCTTCTGTTGTGCGCACAGCGAGTGCGCGTAGTTGGCTGCGGTCTTTGCCTCGCCCAAACCACCCTTGACCGCGCGCACATCGTGATCGGAAACCCAGATGGACACGGGGTTGAAGCCAGCCGCGTAATAGGCACCCACCGGACCGACAATAATGAAGAAGGCGTATTCGTCGCCAGGACGTACGCCTAAGAACGGATCGGTAGCGATGATGGTGGGGCGAATGTAGAGCGTGCTGCCCGCCTCGCGGGGGATCCACTCGCGATCTAGGAGCACCAGGCTTTTCACAGCGCGGCCAAAGAACTCGGTGGAGACCGACTCCATCATGAGGCGCTTGCACGAGTTCTGAATGCGCTCGGCGTTCTTCTGCCAGCGGAACAAAAAGATCTCGCCATTCTTGCCACCGTAGGCCTTGAGGCCCTCGAAGACCTCTTGGCCATAGTGCAAGCAGATCGCCGCTGGGTCGATTTGCAATTGCCGCATCGGCTCGATGCGCGTCAGGTGCCAGCCATTTTTACGATCGAACTCGGTCGCAAAAAAGTGATCGCTAAAGTAGCGACCAAAGCCTAGTGGTTTGTCTTTTGGGGGCCTTGGGCGACGTTGTTCAGAGCGTGCCCTACGGATGATAATGCGCTCGTCTGACATGCGGGCGAACCTATCGCTGAGCGCTGTGCGCTTCAACCCACTTGTTGTGGATCCTTGCCATTTAGTCGGTGCAGGCCGGTTGATGTTATGAGCACGCCAGCGTTGTCGCCACCCAGGTAGGGCAACGTGACGATGTGTTTGTTTCCTTCGGTAAACTCTCGATGCAGATGAAAGTGGCCAAAAACCAGCGTCGCTGGGGCGTCGGGCAGCCTGCGGGCATAGTCGCGCAACGCCGCCTCGGGAAAGTAGGACTTGTGTCGCTGGTTGGTGTGCTTCAATCGTTGTGCCATCCGATTGGCCAGCGCGAGCATGGCACGCTTCGGTAACGCATGCGCGAGCCCGTGCACCAGCGGCCCGCGCGAGAACGCGCGCCACGAGCGATAGGGGCGATCGGCCAGGTTGACGAGGTCCCCATGGGCTAGGTGCAGCAGACCTGCTGGCGTGTCGAGGGTCACGCTCTCTGTGACGACCTCATCAAAGAGGTGCTCGCGCGTATTCCACTCCGGCACCAGGTAGTCGCGGTTGCCCACGACGTAGCGGAGTTTGAGTCCGCGGGCCTTGAAGCTGCGCAACACCGTCACGAGCGGCGTTTCACCCGGTGCTTGAGTTTGGGGGAGGGCAACCCAGAGATCGAAGAAGTCGCCCAGGATGGAGAGCTCGGTGGCTCCCTGGGCGAGCGCGCGCGTAAGCAAGCGGGTCAATGCCATGGCTTCGCCCGGCTCGCCGCGGTAGTGGCCGTCGCCAATCAGAAGATGTGCGTAAGGGGCTTTCGGCTGCATGGTGAACGCCGGACCTAAGCACAGAGCCGGAAAATTTTGAAGGGGCAGGCGCTCAGCGCGGGAAGCGCATGACGCGGTGATTGGCCTGATCGGCCACGTAGACGTAGTTGGCGTCGACGGACAGCAACTTGGGCTGATCCAGACTGCCACTGGGCGCGAAATGGCCGACGCTGGGATCGGGCATGCCGCCGGTGCAATAGTCGGGCGTTACGCTACCGGGCGTGGCTTTACGACAAGCATCGGTTGGTCCGGTGGGCGCGTCGGTGATGCGCCCACGCCAGCCTACGAACGTGACCAGGTCGCCGTCGAGGCTGTACTTCGAGAGCGTCTGGAAACTGTCGCTTACGTACAGCGTCTGGTCGATCACAGCCACGCCTATCGGGCCATAGAAGGTCGGCTGCCGGTCCGGGAATTCGGCGCTGCCACCCAAGCACCATCCGGGGGTGAACGTTTGGCTGGCGGTGAATTCGCACCCAGGTGCGCCTCCGGTGGGGGGCTCGTAGGCTTGGCCCAGCCACCCTGCAAAGGCGCCGGTATTGGCGTTGAATCGAACGATGCGCGCGTTGTCCCGGTCAGCTCCGTAGAGGTAGCCGGCGGCATAGGCTAGCCCCGCGATGCCTTCGAGCCAACCGTCCCCGTGACCTGTTCCCGGGATTCCGCCTGAGCACCAGCCGGGCGTTGCTGTGTCGCTCTGAGTGGCGGTGCAGTTTGAGCCACCCGCGGCATCGGCCAGGCCAGTTGCGTCCACGACGCCGCCCACCCAACCTGCGGCGTGGCCCGTGCTCGCCACGTAGCGGGAGATGCGGCCGTCGTCGCTGGCGACGTACAGGTAGGTCTCGTCGCCAGCGATCCCGGTGGCGGCTGGCGTCGCAAAACTGCCTTCGTTGTAGTTGTGGGTCGGCGTGCCGCCAAAGCACCAACCCGGGGTAAAAACGCCGTAGGCACCGGCGCAGCCAGCGGCGCCGCCGTTCGTGGCGTCGGCGTGGTCGGCGTTGATGGCGCCAATCCAGCCACCATAGGCGCCCACAAGCTTCTGGAACCGTAGCATCCGATTGTTCTGAAAATCGGTGACGTACAGGTAGGTGTCGTCTACGAAAAGGCCGGTTGCATTGGCTGGGCCAGCGCCGTGGACGCTGCCGCCCGGATCGGGCGCGCCACCCACGCAAAAGCCAGCGGTGTCCGAACCTGGGGCGAGCCCCGCGCATCCCGTCTCGCCGCCTGTCGGTGACGAGCGTACGGTGCCGACCCAACCGCGACTTTCGCCCGTGGCGAGCTCGAAACGCACGACCCGACTGCTCGAGTAGTCGGCGACATACAAATAGGTAGCGTCCACGGCCGTCGCCACGGGGCCGGTGAGCGCGTAGTCCAATAGATCGCCGCTGCCGGGTTCGCCGTTTGCCGCCCAGGCCGCCGGGCTTGCATGGTGGCCGATCACGTGTAGGAAAGCACCCGACGACTGCTCGAAGACGCTCACCCGACCGTTGTCGTGATCGGCGACCCAGATGCTACCGTTGGCAACCGCTAAGGCGCGTGGTTTGAGCAGCCATCCAGCGCCGTTGCCGCCGCGCCCGGTGCCGCCGATGCACCATCCGGGGGTGGGGTTGCCGGCCAGGGCTGCTACGCACGCGTCGCCGCCGCCGGTCGATGGCGTGCCGATGCCGCCTGTCCACCCTAGGAAGGTGGCGTCGGCGCGGTAGCGCAGCAGGCCGTTGAACTGGTCGTAGTAGTAGGCGAGCGCGAACAGGTCGCCGTCGGCGGCTGCCACCGCGACCGCGTAGCCCAACGCGCCGTTGGTGTTCGGGCCGTACCAACTGCTACCGCCGAAACACCAGTCGCCGATGTACT
>JAKLEG010000016.1 GCA_022703175.1 Myxococcota bacterium
ATCTTCGCTGCGATCTCCTTCAGAACACTGGTGTAGCCTGCGTACGTCATAAGTACGCCTTGGGCGGGCTCATACTCGGCCGGAACCCGGAAACCTGCGGTGGGAGGCGTCGTCCCCCGAGATGCCTCGGGGGATGGCGTGTTGTCCTGCAGCTCTTGCTCTTCGGGAGTGGCCCAGTTAGGCAACACCACCCGGCCTTCAGGATCGATCGCGGCTCCTCGCGCACTGGTACCAAGTTGCTCCCCGACCAACTCCGGAGTCTCGTTACCGCAGGCGCCTACCAAGAGGAAAGACGTCGCCAACAGGCTCACACCTACATGCTTCACGTGGCTGTTCATTGGCTATCTCCGCGAAAAATCACTGAAAGAAACGTATCCTATCGGTTGTGCTACTACGGGACGCGCACCCGCAACGAGAAACCGGTGAGTTTACCGTTGTCGGCGTAGGCATCCTTGTCGCGCGCCCACAGCTTCCAGGTGCCGGCCGCCATCTGACCGTTGCACTCGTTCACCGTGTAGCTCTTCTGCAGGTTGTCGGTGCTGCCACCACTGTAGTTATGCAGCACCACGATGGTGCCGTTCGGGCATTGCAACGTTACCTGCAGAGCGCCGATGTAGGGGTGCGTCACCGCAACATCCACTTCAACGGCCGCGACACTACCCGCCCCCGTCAATACCACCGCGCTCGAAACACCGGTGGTGTTGTTGTCGGGAATGCTGACCGGCAGGCCGGTGCCTGTGCCACTCAACACGCTACCGGTGCTGCCACCTGCAGTCAGGTTGAGCGTGAAGCCGTCAAACGTACCGGTGTCCAACTTGGCCAAATCATACACTTGCAGCGTGTAGTTGCCGTAGGCGTCCTTACCCACCGCTTGCGGTACATCGTACACCTTGTAGAGGTTGTCGGCGCTGGCGCCCGTGCGGTTGTGCAGGGTAATCGCCGTGCCGTCGGGCATCGTGAGCACCACGCGCAAATCACCAATGTAGGTGTGAGTGATGTTCACTTCCACGCTCACGGCGGTGAGCGTACCGTGGTTGGTCACCGTGGCCGTGCTGATTATCCCACTGGTGTTGTTGTCGGGGATCGCGACCGGCGTGTTATTGCCATCCACTGCAATCGTCCAACCCGTAGACGCCGGGTTCACCACCACCGACACGGTGTCGGTCGCGGTTGCGTCGTGGCTGTCGGTGGCGGTCACCCAGAAGGTCAGCGTCGTAGCAGCAGTAACCGTGGGCGCGGTAAATGACGGCGTCACAGTGGTAACGCTCGACAGCGCAACCGCTGGGCCCACCGTTTGGCTCCACTTGTAGGTCAACGCATCGCCATCAGCATCGGTCGAGCCGCTGGCATCCAACGTCACGATGTCGCCAGCGGTGGAGACCTTGTCGGCACCAGCCTCGGCCACCGGCGCGTGGTTCGTCGACACCGGCAACACCACCACGGCCACTGTGTCAGAGGCAGACAGGCTGCCATCACTGACGGTGAGTTTGAAGGTCAACGTGCTCTCGGCAGTGACGGTGGGTGCCACAAACGACGGGGTCTTGGTGTTGGCTCCCTGCAATGAGCCGCTGACACCACTCACCTGCACCCAGGTGTAGCTCAACACGGCGCCTTCCGGATCGATGCTCAAGGTACCATCCAACGTCACGGTTTGACCTGCGGTCGCGGTTTGATCGGCGCCGGCATTGGCGGTGGGCGCTAGGTTCGGGGTTGCACCCGCGACCTGCATCTGCAACTTGAAGCTATCCAAGGTACCGGCATCGGTGCTGGCCGAGTCAACCGCCTTCAACGTCCAGGTACCACCTGCTGCTTGTCCCACACACGCAGTAATCGTGTACGTCTGCGCGATGTTATCGGCCGAACCGCCTGCCTTGCTATGCACCACTTGGGTTGTGCCCGAAGGACAAACCACGGTCACCGTCAGGTCACCGATGTAGGTGTGGGTGATGCCCACGGTAACATCTGCGCGGCTGATCGTACCGTTCGTGGTCACCGTCATGCTGCTGACGGCGCCGGTGGTGTTGTTGTCAGGGATCGCGATCGGCAGACCAGCGGCCGACTGCGTCACATCCCATTCGACTTGGCCTTGAACGATAACGTTCACCGTTGAGGCCGCGCTGTTGTACTGGCCGTCGTTCACGACCAATTGGAAGCTGAAGGTGGTCAGCTCGTCGAGGTTCGGCACGGTGAAGCTGGGCGTCAACGTGTTGGCCCCCGTCAAGGTCACGGCCGGACCCGAGGTCTGCGTCCAGGTCGCAGTGAGGGCGCTGCCTTCAGCGTCGAACGACGCGCTGCCATCCAATTGCACCACGGCGCCTTCGGCGGCGGTTTGGTCACTACCGGCCTTGGCGACCGGAGGTTGATTGCCACCACCTGCCACGGGGATGTCGACGATGTACGGGATTCCGTTGAAGGCCGTAACCGTAAGTTTGGCGGTACCCGCGGTGAGACCACTGTAGGGCAACGTGATGTTGCCGGTGCTGTTGGTGAGCGCCGAGATCAATGCGCCGTTTTGCGACAACGCGGCCGTGGCAAACTTGGGCGTACCACCCCCGATGGCGACCTGCACCGTGATAGAGCCGGCGGCTTCGATGCTGGCCGGATGAGTCACGCTGAGCTGCTTCGGCGTCGTGGTGCGAACCAACAACGAGGCGTCACCAAAGATATTGTACTGCTCGATGATCTGCTTGCCCTCGCTGCCAGTGTATTGGTCGAGGGTCTTCATGCCGCCACTATAATAGAGGCCACCCGCCGTGTAGGCCGCTTCCTTGGTGAGCAAGTCTTTGATGATGTGGTCCTGCATCACAGTCGGGGGAACCCACGCGGTGTTCGTGCTCGCCGAGTACATCGCAATAGCGCCCGCCGGGGTGGTGGGCGTACCCGCACGCAGCCAGCCTTCAGCCAAGCAGACGTCGTTGTCGACCCACGAACCGTTCACACAGGAAACATCGACGATGAAAGGATACTTGCCGTTGTTGGTGAGCGCTTGGGCATCGGTCGCGCTGAAGCCCGTGGTAACCCAATAGGTGCCAGCGCCGTGGCCGATGTAGTTAATGACCAAGGCGCCCGCGTTGATCTTGGTGGTAAGCGTGGCCTTCGAGGCGCTCGGGTCATAGATCTTGGCAACGTCGGTGAAGCCATAGCCTTCGAGCGCGGTGCGTAAACCTTCTGCACGTGCAAAGTCCGTGGGCGTACCTTCGGCCGAAGCAATACCGATAGCGCTCTTATACCAAGTCCCCGTGGCCACCGCGTCGCGCTCATAAGCAATGAACTTGTTAATCTGCGTCTGCACCTGAGCGGTGGTGCGCGCCGAGATACGCGAGATGAACACGTCGGGGTAAAGGTCGGTGCCGTTCACCATGCCATAGCTGGTGTCGGAGTGCGCTTGTTCGTAGGTACCGCGCAACGTCGGGATGGTGTCAGAGTCGCCAACAAGCACCACGTAGGTGAGGCCAGCCGACGACTGGTACTGGTTCTTGATATAGGTCTTAATCTGGGCGGCCGTGGTGCCCACTTGCGACAGCGCCACAAGCTCGGTCTTCACACCGCGCTGGTTCTTCCATTCCACAAACGGCGTCATCACGGACTTGAGCGCGTCAGCAGCGATCACAATCATGCGACCAGGCTCGTTGATGGGCGCATAGCGCAGCGCTGGCTCGTAGTTCTTGAACACCTTGGCATACAGGTTGGTGAAATCGGGCGAGTCGAGCGGATCGGTTTGGGCTTCGTCCAAATCCATGTTGCCCACCACGCGCGCCTGGATATCGGTGTAAACACGCAGCGTGTTGGTCTCGCGCGAAATCACGAACGGATGGATCTCAACAGGCAAACCGCGCAGCGCCCGCACCGTGAAGCCGGGGTGCGCGAGCAACTCTTGTTCGGGGAAGCTCTTACCCGTGCGGTAGAACTCGCCTTCGGTGTACGCGACGTTGCGCGGGTCAATCGAACGACTGAGCGAACCACGCGACGGCAACACCGGCGTGTCGAGCGGCATTTCAATGTAGCTCACCGCGGTGACCACGACGTCGCCTTCGAAGCGATTCGGCACCACAAAGCTCGCGCGCACCACAGGCACTTCGGGGTTACCCGCGTCAGCCATCGGTACGCCGCCCGGCAGCAAGAGGCGCGTGTAGGTTTGTTCGCCGACGACCTTCTTGCCAAGGAAGAAGCCGCCCAACGTGAAGTGCAACTCGTCGCCCACAAGCGTGACAGCAGGCTCTTCCGGCGTTTGCGTCGCAAGCGCTTGCCACGAGGCCACGTCGTTTGCGTCCACATCGATGTATTGCGGCCACGTGCCGAAGCTCTGCGCCAGTTGCACATCGCGGCCTTGCGGCTCAAGGGCCGGCGCCTTGTTGTCGTCCACGCCACCACCGCAGGCTGCACCCATGCCAAGCACAACGACGGTCGCGAGCGCGAGTGCCGAACGGAGATACGGGTTGTTGATCTTCATGGGTATATCCTGCGTTAATAGGTCTAACAGCACATTCATCAGCACCGATGCACACACACCGGTGCCCAAGGTGTCATTGCGTACTCCATCCGCCTCCATCAGTCAATCAGGAAAACTCAACAAAATCTGGTAGTTACGTATGCGTTCTTGGATCACATTGGGGGTGCTTGGGGGGGTTTGTAAGCGCATGTAGTATAGCCAACCACAATGCACACATTAGACTACCTTAACCCAAAAGCCTCCCTGGTCTCCCACCAGAAACAATAAATTATCGAAATATTTGAACTTTTTTTGGATGCCGGGTCATTCGACGCGACCTGGTCGAAACCGGAGCCGTTTGATAGACATTCTTCTGTGGAAATGACCTGAGGCTAGCCACGTGAGCTTCAACGATCGCAGGCATGATCAAAAAAAGCACCATGGCCGGACATTTGTCGCAGTTTTATCTCCCGACGTAGAGCACAGCAGACACGAAAGTCGGTCGTCACGCGGCCGGGCAACGATTTGCGCTATTAATAGCTGCGCGCTGTTTGCTAGGTTCACCGCCGCCTTATTTATGGAGGGAACCGATGCGAAAGTTGCCACTCGCGCTGCTCGCTACACTTGCGGGAATGCACAACCTCACCTGCGCCGCGTCGCACAGCGGCCCTACGCCCGCACCTGGATTGCCAGCCACCGAAACGCATGAACCCAGCAGCGCACCCCAAGGCGCCGCGGCCGACGCGACGCTCAGTTTGGCCGAAGCAGCACCCGCCCCGCCCCCTGCTGAGATGCTCGCGGATGCGCCCAGCCTAGAGGCACCCAGCTCAGCCGAGTTGACCGCAACTTCGGTGAAGAGCAAATCGATGGCGAGCACAAAGAAGGACGCCGAGAGCGATGACGCCGCGGTTCAAGCCAACGCCGACAAACCGGCCAACACCCAAGCGTCCACGCCAGCCGCCGAGCCCAAGCCGGTGGCCAAACAGCCGGCACAGAAGACCGTGAAGTATCTGTCGGCCGACGACTCCAATTCGGCGGCGTCTCCCGTGATCACACGCCAAACCATCCGCGCTGGCCGCTATGTGCAGCCGCAGAGCGTGCGCACCTACGAGTTCTTAAACGATGCCACGTTCACCTACCCGGCGGCACCGGCAGGCACCCTCCGCATCGTGCCCGAGATGCGCGCAACCGATGAAGCCGGCACGTATTCGTTGCAAATCGCGATTCGCGCCGAAGATCGCGCCCTCGCGGCTCTCTCCCCCATGCAAATCACGCTGGTGTTGGACACCTCCGGCTCAATGGCCGGTGCCCCTTTTGCGCTCGCCACCCAGTTTGTCCAGGGCCTAGCGAGTAAGCTCCGACCGCAAGACCGTTTATCACTCGTCACCGTCAATCGCGTCGCCAGCGTGCTGCTCGAAAACCAAGCCATGGGCCCCGTTGGCGTCACGACCCTCACCAAACAGTTGGCGGCGCTCGCCCCAAACGATGTCACTGACCTAACGCTTGGGCTGCTGAAAGCCTACGAGTTGGCAAACCAAAGCTATGCGGCAAATCGCCTGAACCGCGTCATCTTGGTCAGTGATGGCGCAGACAACGCTGGCGCCAACGCTGTGGCTACGATCAGCCAAGCGGCTCAAGATTCCGACCGCCAAGGGATCTATTTGGCGGGCGTGGGCGTGGGTTCGGGCTTTAACGACTACCTGATGGACACCTTCACCGACAAAGGGCGCGGAGCCTACGTTTTCTTGGACAGCGTCGCCGAGGTCACGCGCGTGCTAGATGACCAGCACTTCGTCGCGAACTTTGACCTGGCCGATAAAAATATTCGACTGAAGATGGTGATGCCCGAAGGTTTTAGCATGACCGAGTTTCACGGCGAGGCGGTCTCATCAAACAAAGCCGAGATCGTGCCACAGTACCTGGCTCCGAATGACCAGATGATCTACCACTTGGTGGTCACAAGCGATCGCCATGAGACCGACGTCCGCGCACAGACGTTTGCGTTCGAAGCCGAGGTCACGCCGTTGGGCGGCAAACCCGGCCTGGTTCAGGTCGAGGCCACGGTCGGGCAGATGTTACGTGACGCTCGTAACATTATTAAGGGTGACGCCGTGGTGGCGTTCGCCGAAATGCTCAAGAAAATCAAGGCGCCGCTCGTGCCAAATCAAGAGGCCAACCTGGCCGAGCTCGCCAAAGCCATGGCCGCGCTCAACACCGCCCAAGCCACCCTGAAAGACGCCGAGCTTGCTGCCTGGCTGGCCCTGGGTGAGCAGTACGAACGAACGTTGCGCTTTGGTGAACAGCGCCCCGGCAGCCGCGACCAAAACCGCGATGACGTGGCGGCGGCGTTGGGACTGAGCCCCAACACCATCACCGGAGCAACGCTTGGCGGTGTCGCGCCAGCGTCGGCCATCAAAGTGCTGAGCCAACTCGGCAACTCCACCGCGTTGATGCCACAAGAAGGCTACAAGTTCGTGGTGCTAAGCTCTGGCCCGGTGTGGAATCCGGCACCCGCTGGCGGCGGGCAACTGGCGGGCACCGTTGCCACCGATCCAACGCCCGCCTACTTGGGTTACACGACGGCGCCGAAAGACACGCGCCCGGTGTTCGACCAGAACCAGGTAACGCTGAGGCTGAAAGCCCCGAAAAACGCCAAGAGCTTCTCGTTCGATTTCAACTTCTTCTCGGCCGAGTATCCGAGCTACGTGAAACAGAACTACAATGACAGCTTCTACGCCATCTTGCAGGCGGCCTCGACCAACCACGGTGCCACCACCAATATCTCGTTCGATGCGGCCGGCAACACCCTGGAGGTCGACAACAACTATTTCCAACAACCCTTCCACCCCATTCCCAATTGGGGCACCGGGTTTGACGCCCATGGCTCAACCGGCTGGTTGCGGACCAGCTGGCCCATTGAAGGCGGCGAGGAGTTTACCCTCACCTTCTCGGTACACGATGAAGGGGATGCGGTGTACGACTCCCTGGTCGTACTCGATAACTTTGCATGGCATGACTTCGCTGCGGTGGGGAACACCGACCCGCTCAATTGAGCTACGCGAATTGAGACGTCCCCTTGCCCCACTCGGGGGCAAGGGGGTGGCGCGGCCGTGCAGGCCGCGACGGGGGATGGGGGGTGGGGAGCGCCGCGGCGCGGCGCGGGAATCAAAGCAGGTGCGCTTGGCGTCTACGCCTTCGCGTTCTTCAATGTGGCAGCGATGTCTTCGTGACGTTCGAACACGTGGTCGACCAAGCCGTACTCCTTGGCCTCTTGCGCCGACATGAAGTAGTCGCGGTCGGAATCGGCCAAGATTTTATCCTGCGGCTGCTTGGTGTGCTTCGCCAATATCTTAGTCAGGAGCTCCTTCATTTTTAGGATCTCTTTGGCCTGAATCTCGATATCCGAAGCCTGACCTTGAGCACCGCCTAGCGGCTGATGAATCAGCACGCGCGAGTTCGGCAGTGCATAACGCTTGCCTGGCGCACCGCCCGCCAGCAGCACCGCGCCCATGCTCGCCGCTTGTCCCAAGCACCACGTCGACACCGGCGACTTGATGAACTGCATCGTGTCGTAGATGGCGAGCCCGGCTGTGACTGAACCGCCGGGCGAGTGGATGTACATGCTGATCTCTTTGTCGGCGTCCTCCGATTCGAGGAACAACAACTGCGCCACCACCACGTTGGCGATCTCTTCGGTGATGGCCGTGCCAATAAAGATGATCCGATCCTTCAGCAACCGCGACCAGATGTCGTACTGGCGCTCGCCGCGATGGGTCTGCTCAAGAACAAACGGGATGTAATAACTCATGCTCGCCTCAAACTACTCGTCGTGCTTCTTCGTGGTCTTCTTAGGCTGAGCGGCCTTTTTCGGGCTCTTCTTGCCGTGCTCAGCGTCCCCCTCATCATGGGCATGATCGTGCGCGTGCGCTGCATGTGCGTGCTCATGATCATGATCGTGATTGCAATCGGGGCCGTGCACGTGATGCTCGTCGTGCGCATGCTCGTGGCCTTCATGGCCATGGGCATGCGTATGTTTGTGCGCGTGCGCCTTCTTCTTCGGCTCGGCCTTGGGCGCCTTCGCCGCATCCTCGGCGGTGGCGGCGGCGTGCTCCAACAGGAACTTCACGGTCTTCTCTTCGAGTAAGCGATAAACCAACCCCATCCGATGCTCGGAATCGTTGTAGTACGCCCGCACGCGGTGGGCCTCTTCGCCCGACATGCGCGCCATGGTCTCAACTTCTTTGTCGGTCTCGGCCGGCTCCACGGTGAGCTCCTCGGCCTTCGCGACTTCGAGCAATAGCAAGCCAGCGCGCACCTGTTGCTCGGCATCGGTGGTGCTGTCCTTACGCAGTGCCTCAAGCTCGGCGTCCGACAGCTGCATCTTCTGGCCCATCATCTGCTGCACGCGCATCGTGGCGCTGGCAATCATGCGATCGGCCTGGGCACTCACGAGCGACGGCGGCAAATCAAACGGGTTGGCCGCGACCAGTGCCTTCATCAAGGCGTTCTTGCGCTCGTCGTCTGCGGCGCGTTGTTTCTGAGCCAACACCGCATCCTTGATCTTGGTTTTGAGCGCTTCCAGCGACTCACTGCCAATATCCTTGGCAAAATCGTCGTCCAGCTTCGGCAGTTCCTTCTGCTTCAGCTCCTTCACCTTTACTTTGAAGGTAGCCTCTTTGCCGGCCACTTCCTTCGCGGTGTAGTCCTCGGGGAACTTCACCGGAACCTCGCGCTCAGACGGCACCTTGGCGCCAATCAAACCATCGGACAACGCCGGCAGATAGCCCTCACTGCCCACTTCGATGAGAGCGTTGTCGGCCTTACCGCCCGCAAGCGGTGCGCCGCCCACGAAGGCCTCGTAGTCCATCATCACCACGTCGCCCTTTTGCACAACGTCGCGAATCATCACCGGCACCAGCTGGGCTGCTTGCTCGCGCATCTTGGTGAGCTGGCCTTCGACCTCGGCCTCTTCGACCGTGACCGTGACCGGCGCCACATGCAGGCCCTTGTACTGGTTCAGGTGAATCTCGGGCTGCACTTCGAGCTCAGCCGTGAAGCTGAAATCATCGCCGCGGGCGAGCTTTCCGGGGTTTACCGCTGGCGTGGCCACGGGCGATAAGTCGTGATCTTGCATCGCCTTGGACAGACTGCCCGCTACCAGGTCGTGTTGCACCTCCACCATCACCTTGTCGCCGTAGTGCGCTTCGATCAAGCCGCGCGGTGCCTTGCCTGGGCGAAAGCCCGGAATCTGCGCGTTCTTACCGACGGCCTTGTAGGCCTTGTCGAATGCCTGGTCGACATCTTTGGCGGGAATGGTAACCAGCACTTTGCGCTGGGTGGGGCTAATGGTTTCAACCTGGACTTGCATGGCTCACCTTCTGTCTGTGCAAATGGACCGAGGTCTTTAACACCCGTGCACTGCGCTGGTCAAAGGGTGCTGGAGCGCAAACCCCATCCTAGGGAGCAACCCCCTGGGTGTGCTACATACAACCCCGGAAGCGCGTGGTTGGCTGGTGCCGCCCCCGGTCTTCAAAACCGACGTAGGCTGTGAGAAACGGCTTAGGCGAGTTCGATTCTCGTGCGCTTCCGCCATATTGATGTAGGTGACTCGGCTCTTGCAGAACGAGCCAACGGTAGATTGTGAATTCCCATGTGGTTGGTCGTACTCACCGTGTGCGTAGGCCAAGCTGACCTCCCAACCGAGGTGACCGAAGCATCCGCTCCCACGCCCGCACCAGCAGCAGACACCATCCCCACACCAACTCCAGCAACGACGCCCTCACCACTCTTTGTGGCCCCTGAACGATTCGTAAGTCTCAGCTTGCGCACCACCCCGCTCCCCACCGAGGAGACGCCGCTCGGAATGGGGCCGGCGGCCACGATTGTTTGGCAACGAACAGTGCTTCTGCAGCTGGGCGGCACGCTCGCGGGGCATTTCTCGCACAGCGCCAACGAGGATTGGCGCTTCAGCCGCTCGGGGCTATTGGCACAAGCGCACCTAGGACTACATACCGCCGTTGGCGTGGGGACCGCGTTCATGCAGCTGAATGTTGGGTTCGAGTGCCTCTGGGAGAAACGCACACGCCAGGATGCCGCGCGCGTCAGCGGCCTGGCGTCAGTACAGCCGCGCTGGCGCTACAGCTTAGGGCCTACAACAGGCGGCGAAGCGGGCGTGCGCCTGGTTGTCTGGGACCCGGTGGCTGTTGAGTTTGCCGTGGGGCTGTTGGGCAGTCGCCATAAAGTAGCCAAAGCCCACACAACGGTCTTGGGGCCCACCTCCCGCCTTGGATTGACCTATGCGTTTTAGGTCCACGCGGCCACGAACGGTGCTCGGGACCCTCGGCGCCCTAGGGATGCTGGCTGCGTGTGGTCCCGGTCTGGCTGACCTGAGTTTGCCGGCCGAACCGCTTGTCACCCTCAACGTGCAAGTGGACCTACAGGCCGCAATGTTGCGAATGCCGGGTCAAAACCTTTACCTCGCCGTAGGTTGGGGACAGGCCTGGGAGAACCCAGCCGTCTGTTATCTTTCCAGCGATCCCCGCATCCAAGCCTTCTGCCACAACCCGTGGGCCTTCTTGCCCGGTGCGTTGTCACCCGTGCAGGAGTTAGACCCCAACGCCACCGGTCCGTTCACCCTCAAGGTGATGACGCTGCCCAACGCCAACGTCACGATCGGCGACGAGCAGAGCCAAATTGCCTACGCGAGCGTCGCGCTGTTGGCCGCAGATCCGTGGGTCTTTGAGACGGAGCTCAACCAACCCCTCTCACAACTTAACGTCCAGGTCGCTGCGGCATCGATGCTTGCCATCGATCAACCTCACGAGCGCCTGGTGCTCCAACAAGGCGAGTTCGATGCGCAGAGCCATTTTTACCCCTACCCTGCCGACCGCTGCGGGGCCCCGTGGAATGGCTTTTCATGGTTGAGCGTCGACCCCACCACCGACCGCTGTAACTTTCGCGCCGCCACCACACCCATGACACTCCCTGCCACCAGCAGTGAACAGACTCGCGCCTGGACGTGTCTGCCGTCCGCGGAGACATACAGCGACCCCCACGCAGTGCTGCCCGCTCCGGCCGAAACCCCGATCGGCGAGTTCGACGATATTGTGCATGTTTGCATCGGCCCCCATCTGTTGGTGCAGCCGTCTTTGATGAACGACAACGGCGTCGCGACCGTCATCGATCCCTGCGCTTCGTTCACCGTCTGGGCGCTCGCCGCATGCCATCGCAACGCCGCCTGCACTGAGCCGGAATGGGATCTGCGGGACGACCCGCCTGGGTGGTGGCCATGTCACTAACCCACCGGAGACTCACCTTGGCGCTGCTTACCGCCGTGTCGTCCCCAGCGCGGGCGTCAGACCCACCCACACCGAATTCCGACACAAAAACCCGCACGTTGGCTGAAAAGGAACTGGTGGAAGAGGAAGAAACCGTGCGCCTGTCGTTGCCCACCGAAGCCGACCGCGCCGCGTGGCAACAAGCTGGGCTGCGCATCGCGCTGGGCTACAGCTATGGACGAATGTCCGGCAACCTTCAAGGCATCGACACTGCCTTTCACAACCTGACCCTGCGCCCCTCGGTGCGGCTGGACGAACATTGGTCCTTGGGAGCAAGCCTCACCTACGCCATCGCGCGATGGGATTTATCTGGCTTGCGCTGGAGCATCAGCCTGGAGCCCACCTGGCACCCATGGTCAGGCCTTGGCGTCACGTTGGGTGCTGGCTACGCAGGCCTCTTGGTTGACAGGCTTTGGCCGGAAGAAACCGACTATCCCGCACGCGAGCCAAGCCAGGAGCTGCCGGACACCCCGGTAGGTGGCTACGACACGCCCCCCAAGGCCAGCCGCAGCCGCAATGTTGTAGGGGATGAGCGCTTGAGTCATTGTTCGGGCTCCGGTTGGAACTTGCTTGCCCGCATCGAAGTGCTGTTTGTCGCTGGCCCTCGCTTTGCCAGCGGCCCGTTCGTGCAGGCCGACCATCAATGGGTGCAGTGCGAGCAACAGAGCAGCTCCAGCAGCACCGACGCCGAAACCGGCAAGCCCGTGATGGTGCGCGAGTGGTGGCGACACCAAGGCGCGAGCCTAGGCTGGTGGCTGTCATGGCGTTGACGCCCGCCCCCATCGCCGGCTGGCTGTGCCTGTACGCCCTTGCCCCGAGCCTCGCGCTCGCACAAACGCTCCCCACACCGGAGCCTACCCTAACCACCGACCCTGCCTCTGTCGCGGCACCCAATGATGCCGCAGCACCTCCCCACGCCCCGGTGACCGAACAGCTGGTCCCCCCCAAACCGCTCATGGCTGAGATTCCGTATCCAGCCTCGGGGCCGCAGACGGGTGCACCCGTGGATGTCACCGTGCTGTTGCGTGTGGACACCGAGGGCCAAGTGAGCGCCGTGCGCTTGCTCACGGGCGCCGGCCCACCGTTCGACGAAGCGGTGCTCACCGGTGCCACGGCGTTTCGCTTTACCCCCGCAACCTTTGCCGGCGAACCGGTGGAAATAGATATCACGTACACCCAGCGCTTTGTGCCCCCGACGCAACCTCAGGCAAACACCACGATGGCGCCGCAAAACCCAAGCGCTCTGCTTTCGGGTCACGTGGTGGAACGCGGCACCCGCAAACCCGTTGCCAACGCCACAGTGGTGGTACAAACGGGCGCCACAACGACCAACACAACCACCGACGCCGATGGACATTTTAGTTTGCCGGTGTCGGCCGGCAGCGCCCATGTCCGCGTGCTGGCGCTCGACTACTTGGCTTTCACCCAAACGGAACAACTCGCCGCCGACCAACAACTGCACGTAAAATACTTGTTGGAGCGAAGCACCTACAATCCCTTTGAAACCGTGGTGCTGGGGCAACGCGAACGATTAGAGGTTAGCCGCACGAGCCTGCGCGATCGGGAAATCAAGAATGTTCCAGGCACCTTCGGCGACCCGTTCCGCGTCATCATGACGCTCCCGGGGGTCAGCTCCATGATGGGGCTTTTGCCGTTACCGATTGTGCGCGGCGCCGGCCCAGGCAGCACCGCGTTCTTTGTGGACGGCGTGCGGGTGCCAATGCTCTATCACTTCTTGGCCGGACCCTCGGTCATCCACCCGGAGTTCATTGATCACGTCGAGTTCTACCCGGGCGGCTTCCGCAGCAACTACGGCTCCTACACCGCTGGCATCGTCGATGGCATGACACGCGCGACCTTGCCCGAGGAGAGTCGCTACGAGGTGAACTTGGCCAACACCCAGGCGGGCATCTTGGCGCGCGATAGCTTCGGCAAAGCCACGGGCACGGTGGCCGGCCGCATCGGTTTTCCCGGCGTGATGATGTCGTTAGCCCAGGTGGACGAGAGCCTGAGCTACTGGGACTACCAAGCCCGCGTCGACTACGCATTGGGTGCGACCGCCGACGAGCGACTGACGCTGTTTGCCTTTGGTGCCAACGACCACGTCACCGCCCAAGAGTGCCCCACCGACGCCTATTGCGACGATAGTGAGAAGAAGACGACCACCCTGCTGCACCTGCAGTTCCACCGCATAGACGTGGTGCTGCGCCACACGCTTCACGATTTCAAGACCATGAGCCGCGTCACCTTCGACTACGAAGAGAGCGACTTCGGCGAGGATACCTTCCGCACCCGCGCCCCGATGCTGGCCCCGCGCATCACTGCCTCCCGCGACGTGTCCGCCACCGCAACCTTAAACCTCGGGGTGGAAGGCAGCCTGCGCCAATTCAAGTACGATCTAAAGAGCAGTTCGGAAAGCGACGCCACCGATCAGACAGACGAGGAAGCGATTCAGCCGGAGGAGATCACCATCAACGGCGGACGCATGACCTCGGCCGCCACCTTCGCGGATATCACCTGGCGACCGGTGCCCGAGCTCCTTGTCGTGCCCGGCGTGCGCCTAGATCATTACACCCACAAACGCACAACCCAATGGAATGTGGATCCACGGCTGGGCGCCCGCTATCGACTTGACCAAGGGGATGATGGCGACACATGGCTTAAAGCCGCGACCGGCATTTATCACCAACCCCCCCGCCTATTTGTGCCCGTGCCCGGGCTTGCCGAATCGGCGCTCGACTGGGGCCTGTTACGCGCCATTCATAACGTCATAGGCGTTGAACAAGGGCTGGGTGGCGGGTTCGAGGTTGACCTGCAGGCCTACTTCAACTGGCTGGATCCGGTCTTCTTCGAGCCCGATCTGGTGGGCACCGAGATTGCTGAAAATTACAGCCGTGAACCCAGCGCTCCCCCCGGCACGCTCCCCGGCAACGACCCGTTGCCAAAACCACAAGACGAAGGCGACACCATCGAGGGGCTCACCCGAAACCGCCACGGCGTGGGACGTGCCTATGGCCTGGAGCTGATGCTCAGGCGCCGCCAAATCGGCAGCGTGTTTGGGTGGCTGGCTTACACGCTCTCCAAAAGCGAACGCAAGGTCGACAGTCGCTGGGAGCTATTCGAGTACAACCGCACCCATATCGTTAATGTGGTGGTGGGAGTGCTGCTGCCGCGCAATTGGGAGGCAGGCGTGCGCATGCTCGTACAAAGTGGCACCCCGCTCGCTACTGTCGAGGGCACGTCTGCAGGCCGCAGCGATTGGCAAGTACGCTTTGATATCCGCTTTGACAAGCGCGCTATCTGGAACGACTGGCTGCTCGACTTCTACGTGGACATCATCAACGGCACAGTCTCCCCCGAATCGGGCGGCCTGATGGCGGGCGAGTCGTTTCCCTACCTCATCCCCACGGTCGGTTTCCGTGGCGTCTTCTAGATGAGCCCTAAAGCTCGCGTTGGCAACTTGGCTGATCCTCGTCTATAGTCGGGAACGTCATGACCCAGTACGTCGAAATCGAAAACACTGCGGCGCAGTACCTTGAGTTCATGATCCACGGTTTCATGAACGGCCTCATCACGCTGCAGGAGTTGGAGGGCATCTCCGATGAAGAGATGGAGACGATCTATGCGCTGGGTTACAACTTCTTCACCTACGGCAAGTACGACGCCGCCAAAGATATCTTTACCGGCCTCACCGCCTATGCCCCCTACACGGCTCACTACTGGCGGGCACTGGGCGCGGTAAATCAGCAGATGAAAGATTACACCGAGGCGATTGCGGCGTACGACATGGCCGTGGCCAATGATGAAAACGACGTGGTCAGCTACGTCTACCGCGGCGAGTCCCAAATCCTCTCCGGCAACGTCGATGTCGGCCTAAAAGACCTAGAACGCGTGCTGCAAATTGGCGCCCAATACCCGCAATTTGCCCCCTGGGTACAACGCTCCGAGCTGCTCATTCGCCTGCATCGCGCCCCAGCGCCAACGCCGACCCAGCTTGGCTCCGAAAAGAGCGGCACCCAATCGGGCGTCAAATAACCGCCCTGGCCTTCTTCCTCTAACTCATTGATTTGTCTTAATATTTTAAAACAGGCATCAAGGCCTGCTTGTTTGCCATAGGCCGCGATGTTAGCAAATCCACGCAGCACGCAACGCGCACGAGCAGGCAGGGGATCACGCGCGCCAAGCAACCCATGTCCCTGCCTCGGGAAAGCGAGAGTCTCATGTTCGCGCGTTTGATGCTGGTGGTTTCGTTGGCGATGGTGCTCACAACGGTAGCCTGCAAGAGCGGCGGCGACGCCGGCAAGTGCGACGCCGCAATGGCGAAGAGCATCGGTTTTGCCACGCAAATGGCCGAAACGATGCTGGCGGGCGCCGGTGACAAGGCTGAAGAGATGAAGGCCGACATGCACAAGAAGATGGCCGAGAAGCAACCTGAGGCAATCGCCAAGTGCAAGGAAGCCTACGCTAAAGATCCGGCCAAGGTAGGCCCAGCGTTGGATTGCATCACGGCCGCAGCCGACCTCCAAGCCGCCTCGGCCTGCCCAAAGCTCGACATTCAATAACGTTGGTTGCGGTCTCACACGGTGGCTGACGGATCGTTGCCGCTTAGCCACCGCACCTACGTTCTGCCGTTACGCGTTCTTGCCCATCGTGAAGGCTTGGATTTTTTGATCCCAGTCGTGCGCGGTGTAGCCCAACTTACGCACCGCCTCACGCTGCGTCACGGTGAGGCTCGCAAACGGCGTGGCCATGCTCATCGGCCACTTGGCGGCAGGCGTTTCCTTGGTGTCCCAGGCCTGCTGAGCCCAGCCGAGGTTCTTCAAAAGCGCTTTCTCCGCCTTATTCAGCCCCTTCCACGAGGTGGCAAATAAGGTGGCAGGCGCCCGGATGCTCGACGGGTCTTTCACCATCATGCGGCCGGTGTACTGCTCGTCGCCATCGTCGCTCGGGCCGGGCGTGGGCACGGTACTGGTTTCCACCGGCGGCGGCTTCACGGCCGCTAAGCGATTCCCGCCCAGGTCGCGATCTTGCGCACGCGGCACACCCCATTGATCAAGGCGCTGCGCCTTGTTGCGCTCGACCCGCTTCATGTATTCCTTTTCGTCCTCAGGAATATCGGCAATGTGCGGGTTGGCAATGCCCACTGCGGGTTGATTAAGCAATTGCGCGGTGACTTGCGCAACCACCTGCTGGGTGACTTGCGCAGCGATGGCTTGCGCCACTTGCCCCGCGCGCTGAGGCGTCATCGGCCCTTGCCCGAGCTGCGACACCACCTGGGCGACCTGCTGCTCAATGCCACCACCTGCGGTCATGCGCCCTTGGTGTTGGGCCAGTTGCGCCCGTGCAGGCGTTTGCTGCAACCCTTGGGGACGCGCCCCAACCGCAGCTTGCTGCGCAAACAGCTCTTTGCCACTTACCCGGGCGGTGTTCGGATTGAAATACTTGGGTTGCGTGCCTTGCAGGCGTCGCGCCTCAACGCGTGCTCGTCGCTTGGCCGGCGGCATCCGCTTGGTGCGCAATTCGCGCGATCGCTGCCGCTGCAAGCCGCGCACCTGGTCGAGTTTCTGTTTGACGCCTTGCTGGCGTGAGCGCGCAAAGGCTTGGTCTTCGGGGGACAACGCGCTCAAGTCGATGTCTTCGGCTTCGCGCAGGTTTTGCAGCGCATTCACATCTTCGAGGTACTTGGCGGCGTTCAGCTTCTTCTCGCCCTGCTCGTAGATGCGCGACAGCTGGTTGTAATACTGGATGACCTTGGCGCGGTTCTGC
This sequence comes from Myxococcota bacterium, assembly GCA_022703175.1. GTDB lineage: Bacteria > Myxococcota > XYA12-FULL-58-9 > XYA12-FULL-58-9 > XYA12-FULL-58-9 > JACRCV01. Next base: position 17,533 of record JAKLEG010000016.1, read on the forward strand.
GCACGCACCTTTTGGGCATCCTCCGGACTCAAATTTTCGGCGGCGAGCATCACCGGCGCCTTCGGCAGCTCACTGGTTTTGGCCGACTTGATAAGATCCTCAGGGCTCGCCCCTTCGACGTTACCTTTTTGCACGTGGCCCGCGAGCTTACCCAAGAAACGCCCGACCTGGCCCGAGCGATTTGGGAAGTTGGCGCTCTGTAGAGCTGCCAGCGACTTGTCGGTGATGGCGCGGTACTCGCTTGGACGGCCGGTGCCGATGGTGGCGAAGAAGCGCCCCTTGTTGGCGGCCGTTTGCGCCTTGAACTTCGGATGGCTCGCCAACGATTCGAAGCCTTCCTTCACTTCACCTGTGCCGCTGGCCTTGGCCAAAAGCTCAGTGGCCTTGCTGCGCGCGAAGCTGGGCATCCGCCCGACCTCGGGGTGTTGCATAAAGGCGTCGACGTTCGCGGTCGCCTTGGCATCGCCCGGATGGCGCTGCACCATCTGCATGCCCGCCTGCTGAGTGGTGCGCGACAGGTTGCTCTTGGTCATGAGCCCCAACATGTCGCCCGCGCGCTTCATCGCATCCATATTGCCCTTGGCCGCTTGCTGTAAGCCAAAGCGCAAGAATTGGTTCTTGGTGTTTGGGTCGGCCTTGGCAGACTGCATGAAGCGATTCTGCAACACCTCGGAGAGCGGTCGCTCGGCCTTCGGATTCTCCAACAGCCCTGCCTGCAACGTGGCCATCTGCTGCGAGCTGGTAATGGCGCGCTCGAAGCCGGCCTGGCCTGACAAGCGATTCATCGCATTGCCGGCATCGCTGGCCTGCTTCGGATTCTTGGCCATCGCCTCCATGAAGAGGTTCTTTTGCGCGTCGGTGAGCTTGGCTTGCAGCCCCGGATTGTTTTGCCAGGCACCCAACGCTTGCGCGGCCTCTTGGCCTTGAGCACCGCCCAACACCTGCCGCATCTTGTTCTGCAGGTCGTTTTGCCGCTGAAACGTCTCGCGCTGAACCGTCGAGCTCTTCAGCGTTTCTTTCTTTTCAACGATCTTCTTTTCAGCCGCCTTGCGCGCGACGTCGGCGTCGTCTTCTTTGTCGACTTTCTTCTGCGCTTCGAAGTTCGCACCAGAGATCAGGCTCTGGATCTGTGCGTCAATTCTTTCGACGGGCATGCTCCACCTCGCGCGCTACTAAGCAAAAACGCCGGGCACCCAACCAACTGGGCCCCGGCGCCGATTCTCGCCAACGTGGTGCCAAAAAGCCACACGCCGCGAACGGCCCACGCGGGTGAAGCCACAAAGCCCCACCCGCGCAAGCGCCCAGATTCTTTAGCCGCCAATCTTGCGAATGATGGCCAACGCCGTGTCATGCAGCATCTTGGAGATGTTGGACATCATCTGCAGCGTCTGCTGCTGCTTTTGCAGCATGTTCTGTAGGTCGACGTTTGCCAGTTGCGCGTCGTCACCCACTGAGTTCAGCTTCTCTTCCAGGTTTTTGATGTAGGTCTCGACGCCTTCCTTGGTGGCCGACAAGCCACTGGCGGTTTGCGCCGCGCCCACTTGCACTTCGCCGGTCGACGACACCACCGGAGTGGACGAGAAGTCCACCGGGCCCGCGATCTTGCCACCCGCGCCGTTTGACGCCGAGCTTTGATAGGTAGACCAGTCGAACGCGGCCTCAGGCGCCGCACCGGCCATCCCGGACAAAGCCTTACGGGCCGTGGTGAGCTCATCGCGGATGTTCTTCTTCAGCTCGTTGTAGAAGCGCACCTTCTCCGCGTAAAACTGCAGATCTTGGTTGGTCTGCATGTAGGCTTCGCGCAGCACGAATTCTACCAGCGCGTTGACATCCATCGCCGAGCCGACCTTGGTCTTGGTGACAAACTCGGCCCATTGCGCCTGCACGTTGCCGGTAGAAGCCGACGAGAAGTTGCTGCTGGAAAACGCGGCCACAGTGCTGGCGATCGACTTGAGCGAGCTCATTTCTTGGCTGGTGAGGCCGGTAACAAAGCCGTTTTGCTCCATGCTGGTGATGAAGCCCGGCAGGTCACTGGCGCGGACACCCAACGACTGCAATTTTTGCACGTAGGCCTGACGCCCCTCGACGGTGGTCAGGTCGAAGACGTCCTTGGCTGCAATTGCGCCGCCAGCATCTTTGACCGCCACGCCTTCGTTGCCGGCCGTGTCACTGTAGACGTCAAAGCTAACGAGCGAGCTACCACCCTGCAGACCTTTGATTTCGTTACCCATAACAAAACTCCTGTTTTTGAAACGTTAAACTTCAAACCAACCTAAACTTGCTGAACGTCGCGCCGAGGCGACGCAAAACTCAAACGTGGCCCCGCTTATGGGGTATTGATCGGGGGCAAACCACCGCCCGCAGGCGCCGGCATGCTGTTGAACTTGCGCGCTGGCTCGCTCATCCCAACCACCACCACCATCAACTGGAAGGCTTGGATGGCTTGCTTCAAGGTAGGCTCGCTGGCCAAGTGCAGCTCGACCTTTTTCTCGCGCACCTTTAACTGGATGCGGGTTTCTTCCTTGGCGGAACTCGTGCCTTCGATATCGCCCTTACCCGAAGAATCTTGAATCGCCTTGGCAGCGCCATTCAAGGTTTCTAGGGCGTCCTTCATCGCCTTCTGCATCTTCTCGACATCGCGACGCTGCGCAGCCGGAAGATCCTGCCCTTGCAGGCGCTGCAACTTGAGTTGCGCCTCACCTAACTTGCGATACGTGCTCTCAAGGCGGCCGTTCAGTGCCGAAACCTGTGCCTGGAACGTCGCCATCGCTTGGTTGAACCGCTCGGTGTCCAATACCTTGATCGCTTTGCCGTCTTTGTCAGTGCCATCTTTCATGAACGCCGATTGGTCGGGCGGTTGCAGCGCTTGCAACTCCCGCATGATCGCTGCAACTTCGGCGAAAATATTATTAATATTGCCGATTTCTGTTTGAATACGGCCCATCACGCCTGAGGCTTCAGTGAAGCTTGGCGCCTGATAGGTAGGCAATGAAACGTTGGAACTGGACATGGTAAACTCCTAAAAACAAAGGGTTAAAAAACCAAATTAAAACCCAACAAACTGCAAACCGTAAACTTTAAAATCCAGCAGCCTAGCGCTTGAACACAAAGGTCCGCTGGACGTTCAACTCGCGATTAATGCCCTTACTCATCTTTTGCGCTTCCCCCACCGCTTGGTTACCTCTTTCTGTAACTTTCTTCAGTCCGGTGGCCAATTTCCGCTCGTTTATCGCACCCTTGTCCACACTCACCGACCCAGCCTCACCTGCCACCACCAGCCCTGTGGCCAAAACTTTGTGCCCCACCGACACCGATTCGTCCAACTTGATGTGAAACAGCCGTTCCACGTTGGTCGTGACCTCATCTAGCGGGATCGGTTCGGGAGCCGGTCGCTTGGCGAGCTTGTCCATGTCCAGCACCCCTTGCTCGGTGGGTAAAAATGACCCACCCACAGCGGCAGTGCCGATGCTGGCTTGCCCTTCGGGGGCACGTTCGACTTCTTCGAATTGCGTGGCGGCCAAACCTAAGTTTTGTTGCGCGCTCTCAAGACGCTCGGGGCTCCAGGCCTCCTCGTCCATATCATCGTCGGGCAGCGGAATGGGCGCGCGCGAGGAGTCGCCGATGTCGAGACCCTTCTTCTTTTGCTCTTTGACGCGATGGAAACCGGCTTGTTGCGCGATGCGCGCGGCATCTTGGCCAGAGATCTTTTGCTGCTGCAGAAGCCGCGCCTTGTCGACTTCCTTCTCTTGCAGCGTGGGCGTTTGCGACGGCTGCAGTGCGCCGGGCCTAATTTCGTTCGCCTTGGTCATCCGCGGCTCCCTTGGCTCTGACGCGCCTCAGCGCGGCGTCTATCATGGGGTGTGTGGAGTGTAGCAAACTCTGCTCAGACGTCGATACCCCGCACCTTCAACAACGTCTTCGCGCGGTTGACCCATTGCGCGTAGAACGGCTGTTGGACTCCCACTTCCACGGCCATGCGCAGATCCTCGACACCCTCGGCGGGCATGCCGGCCGAGATCTTGGCTTCGCCGCGGTAGGTGTAACTGATCACGTCGTTCAGGTTGGTGGTGAGCGCCATGTCGTACGCCACGATCGCTTCGTTGAATTTCTTTAACGCCTGATTGGCCGCGCCTGCGGCCCGCCAGTAGCGACTCACAAACGGCTTGTAGAGCGTCAGCACGCTAAACACGTTCAGCGCCGCCTGGTACTTGCCATAGTTGTACAGGTAGTGGCCCATCAAGAAGATGACTTCGATCTCTTTGTCGTCCAGATTTAGCAGGTCGGCAAGGGTGACCTCACCGCGCATGAACTTCTTCGCGATGAACTCGACCAGCTTCGCAAATGTTTCGACGACACTGTCGTTTGCCATGACCCCTCAGGGGCTAACACCAACGCCCGGCTACGTCAAAGAGTGGGCCTCTTGCCCCCGTTGGCTTTTAGCTATCACAACCACGCGGCAAGCCACGCCAAAAATGCCCCGCCCGAACATCAGCGTGGCTACCGCCCCGCAGGTGCTGCAACAGCTCCCCGCCCTGCCCAGGCTGTGATAGCGAAGGGCCATGAGCCACCTGGTTGCAAACCTCACGGCCCTGGCCCGCAACCAACGCGACCTGGCCGAACGCCTCTGTTGGCCAGTGAGTGATACCCAGGTGCGCCAAAGCCCCCAAGGCTTGGAGCGCGCGCACCGACGGGCTTGGCAGCCGCTGACACTCGGCGCCGCCGACAGCCTGGCGTTGGAGCACTTTGTGGCCACAAGCACCCAACCGCTCGTGTTGGGTGTGGGCGATGGCGTCGATGTCACCCGCATCCTGAACACCCACGCGGCCCCCCCACTGACTGTGTGGGAGCGCGACCCGTGGCTCTTGCGCTTGTGGCTTTGCGCCACCCCGCTTGCGGCGTTTTTAGAATCGGGTGCACTACGACTGGCGCTGGGCAGCGACCTGCTTAAGCTGCGCCAACAGCCGGGCATGACATTCTGGGCCCATCCGGTGCTGCAACATCAGTACGCACCCGAATGGCACTGGCTTAAGCAATCCCAGCCGCCGAGTCGTTTCATCGCGATGGGCACGGGCGAGCTGATGGTGGACGGTTTGGCCGAGGCGTTTGGCGAGGTGGGGTACGCCGTGTGGCCACTCGACCTGGGTCTGTTGTCGGTTGAAGAGCTGCGCCATCAAGTGCAGCAGGTGGCGCCAGTGGCGCTGGTGGTCATCAACTACAAGCAAGGTTTGGCCGAGTTCACCGAAAGCCTAAAGCTGCCGCTGTTGACCTGGGAGATCGATCCCACCACCGACCGCATGACAAAACTTGCCACCCCTGCCAACCGCAGCTTCTTTTTCACGTACCGCGAAAGCCAACGGGCAGAGCTTGTGCGTGCAGGGTTTCGTCACATCCATTACCTGCCCTTGGCCGCACATCCGCGCTTGCGCGCCCCGGTTCCGATGAGCGACCCTGAACGCGAGCGCTATGCCGTGCCGGTGGCCTTTGTAGGCTCAAGCATGGTGGATCAGCTTGAGCGCCATCGGCAGACTTGGCTCACGCTCTGCACCGCGATTCCGGGCGCGCCCACGGCCCCAGAGCTGTTGCGCCGTTTGGATGCCTTGCTCACCTTGCAGGCGCAAGATGACACCCAGAACCTCATCCCGGCGTTGTGGGAGACCGAGTTTGCCGACCTCGCCCCCGCCACACGCACGAGCCGCCAAGATCCGTTGCAGCTCATCGGCGAAATGGCCGCGGCCGCAAAACGCCTGCGCTACCTGCGCGCCCTCGGCGGCTTGGGCTTGCATGTCTGGGGCGATGCCGGCTTTGCGTCGCTGGCTCATGCTGGCGTGAATTACCGCGGCCCGGCCGGTTACACCGATGAGCTCAACAAGATCTACAGCCACGCCCGCATCAACCTGGACATCGGCCGCTTGTACCAAAGCGATATCGTGACGTTACGCGTATTCGATGTGCTTTCATGCGGCGGTTTTGTGTTGTGCGAACAACACCCGGTGTTGGAGGCACTATTCACGGTTGGCGAGGATTTGGACGTCTACCGCACCCCCGAAGATCTACGCGCCAAGGTGAGCTACTACACGGCCCATCCCGAACAGGCGCAAAGACTCGCTGCCGCAGGCCACGCCAAAGTGCTGCGCGAGCACACGCTCACCGCACGGGCCCAAACGCTGTTGAAAACCCTCGAAACGACGCCGGGTTAGCTAACTTTGAGCGGCGCACAGGCGTCAGGAAGTGAGCGCGGCCATCTGCTGAGCGCGACGCTGCAACGCGACTTCGATGCGGCCCAGCAATACCTCGGGCGTGTAAGGTTTGGGCAGAAACTCCACCCCTTCGGCGGCAAACGACGCCAAATCAATGCCATCGGCGTGGCCAGACACCAGGAGCACCGCGACATCGGGCTGACGTCGACGAACCTCAGCCATCAGCTCTTGGCCCCCCAACAATGGCATCACGACGTCGGAGAACACCAGGTCGACCGGGCCTTGCTGCTCGTAGCGGCGCAGCGCCTGTTGACCATTTTCAGCGTCCAACACCCGATAGCCGTTCTTCTCCAGAATCCGCCGCACCACCTTGCGCAAGCTGTGCTCGTCTTCGGCCAACAAGATGACTTGGCCACTCCCTAAGACTTCGAGTGGCTCCGCCGCGATTTCTTCCTCATCGGCCGGTTCTTCGGCAGGTGGCAAGAAGATCCTAAACACCGTGCCCGACCCCGCCGCCGACTCCACCGCGACAAACCCGCCCGCCTGCTTAACCAACCCAAACACCGTTGCGAGCCCAAGGCCCGTACCCTTGCCCACCTCTTTGGTCGTGAAGAACGGCTCAAATAGCCGCGCCTGCACCTCGGGGGTCATGCCTACGCCGGTGTCCCGAATGGCAAGCTCTACCCAACGGCCCGCCGGGACCATCCCCGCATGCGCCGGCAGCGGTGCTAACAACTGATGCTTACGGGTTGCGATGGTGAGTTTGCCTTGACCTGACATCGCGTCTTTGGCGTTGGCGGACAACACCATCAGCGCTTGATCCAAGTGCATAGGGTCCACGCGCACAGTGAGCGGATCTGGATCTAGGTCGAACTCGACATGCGTGCACTCTCCCATGAGCTGCACTAGGCGTTCGCGCCAGTCCAAGACGTTGGTACTCACATCGAAGGTGATCGGCTGGCTGACACTCTTGCGACTGAAGGCCAACAACTGCCGGGTCAACTCGGTGGCCCGCTTGGCCGCCTTGTCGATGCCATGCACGTCGTCGATCGCCTCGTGGTGGGGCCCGAGCGCACGCTCGATCAACTGCACCGACGTTAAAATAATCGCCAACAAGTTGTTGTAGTCGTGCGCAATACCACCGGCCAACCGCCCAATCGCTTCCATTTTTTGGGAGTGGCGAAGCTGTTCTTCGAGGTTGCGGCGCAACGTGACATCCTCGCGCACCGCCAAAATGCCATGAATGTCGCCGGCATCATTGATGAGCGGGGCCAAGATGGCGTACTCCCACAACAACGTGCCATCCTTGCGATGGCTAGCAATTTCACCCCGCCAAATGCGCCCAGCCCGCACACTTTGCCAAATCTCCCGGTCCTGATCGGGATACTGGCGGTCGGGAAGCAAAAAATGCGCAGGCTTGCCCACCACATCGCTGGGCGCATACCCAGTCACCACGCAAAAGCGACGGTTTACGTAGACAACGTCGCCTTGCAAATCGGTGAGCAAAATCGATGCCGGGTTCTGGTCGGCCACTTGCGCTAAATGTTCCAGGCCAGCCTGCACACCACGTCTGCTGGTGATATCGGTGAGCGCCATCAACGCCACCGGTGGCCCAACATCAGCCGGCAACAACGCGCTGTGCACCCACAAGAGCGTCGACTCTTTGCCGCGCGGGCTGGCTTCCAGCTCACACGTCACCTGCGGCGCATAGGCAAACACCGCTTCGAGATGCTTGCTGAGCACGCGCTGCGAAGCCTGCGAGAGGTACACAGCAAAGGGGGTGCCGAGTTGTAGGCGCGCCCGGGACACCCCCAATAGCTCACTGGCCAGCAGGTTCAACTCTTGAATCGCACCAGCGCGATCCACCACAACGTAGCCCACGGGCGCTAAATCGAACAGCTGCAGATAGCGGCGACGCGACGCGGTGAGCCGCGCTTGCGCGCGCTGCAATTCATCGGCCTGACGTATCAACTCAAGTTGCGCGCCAGCCGGCGCCGGTCGATGCGCTGCGGGTTTGGCTTTGGTGGGCCTGCTAGGGCGCCGCTTCCGCGCACCGGGGGCCTGTACCGCCCCGGTGGCACCTTTGGAGCGCTCGGATTGCTTCCGCACCACCATACCCACCCTCCGAACCCGCCCCCACCCCTCGTGAGTCACGCCCACCTGATATCAGGTGCAACATCTGGACGAACTGGTGCCAGGAGCCCACAACGATCCGTACTGCAGTGCTTCGATGCGGGGAAACCTAAGCCTATTGATCGTGACCCAAACGAAACTTAACAGGTTTATCCGCCACATTGCCACAAAAGTTGCTGCGAATCGCGCGCGGCGTGCGGGGGGAAGGTACAGATCGAAATTCTCACGCAACGATCTGCTGAGCCGAACGACAATGCGTTATAACGGCAGGCATACCACATCGGGAGACTAACAATGAGAATGAACAAGATTGAAAAAGTTGGCAAGTTGGTGGTCGAGTCACTGCAAACCGGCGGCAAGCTATCAGCGGCTGAGAAGAACAAGATCGAAGACGCCGCTGGTGGACCGAAACAGGCACTGGGTGTGCTGGCAACAATCATGACCTCGACGGATCTCTTGACCAAGCCAGCAATGCTGCGCAAGCGAAAAGAAGTCACGAGTTTCATGGGCGAGTTGGAAGGTAAAGTCTATCTTCGCGCCAAACCTGATGAACTGCGCGCCCTGTTGACTGGCGGGTTGAAGAGCAACAGCAGGTTGTCCGCCGCCGAGAAACAAACGTTCATCGATCGGGCTGGCGGGGCCTTGGCCGCTGCCAAGTTCTTGATGAAAGAACTCAACCAGAGCCAGCTTTTCCTAGAAGGTCCGATGGCCAAATATCGAAAAGACGTGGTCGACTTTTTGACCGAAGTCTCGAACCGCATCTACACGAGTCGATAACGCTGAGCGGTTGAGAGTTCAGCTCTCGACGCGCTGACGCAATTGCTACTATCTGGCAATCCGACTCAAACCCCTTTGCGGCACAGTTCGATCAGCGGTGATGTGCCCGCGGTCCGAGCTTTGACTAGCTCGGCGACGTTATCGGCCACATCAATCACATAGCGCACTCAGTCCTTGTGCTGCCTGCACAGCCATGCTTCGCCAGTGGATGCTCTATTGATCTTCGCTGTTGGCAACGACCAGCAGGCTGACAAGTTTAGGGGTTACGTTTTGGCACGAGCTTGTCGAGGTTCAATTGGGCGAGCGTTCCGCCGCGCACGCTATCCTTTGCTGGCGATGCATTACTGAAGGAACGCACCTCGTTGCCGGTGACCACGGAGTACGCACTCCGTTTGCTTCCCAATGACTCGGCGAATACCTGGGCGGTGGACGCGTTCAAGGCGCGGAGTGCCGGAATTGCACCGGCAGCCACGTCTAACAACGCGTTCTTGGCGCCAGCTGACCCCCGCTCCTGTTCAAGCCAGCCTGCTAGAGAGCAAAGCTCTGCCACCGCAAGAACAAACTCAGGCCCCGGCGGGAGACCGGCAAGGAGACCGCGCAGCCGATCGGCGTCTTTGAAATCAAGTGTATAAGGTTCCGAGGTGCCGGGACGAAGACAGGCAATCGCCTCTTGGATCAACGGACGAGAGGATGCGGCCATATGTTGAATCTATAGGGCACGAACGACTTCATCGATAGAGGTGGCCAGCTTGTAGGCCCTGGCAACCGCGGCATAGGTTGTGCCTCGCCAATAGAAAGGATCATGGACATAAGCCCTGCTCGATTTTGCCTGCAGCTCGTTGGCAATATCCATCACTCTCGTCTTGTGCGGTTCGCCTAACCGTTCAGCAACCTTTGCGAGCGATTCACCGGCGGCGCACGCAATGTCTTCGGTATTGAGTGCAGCCCGCATCCAGTAACTAATGCCGCCAAACCCTTCGGAGGTTGTGCTTCGGATCAGCGCTGCGAGGCGTGCTAACGCTTGTTTGGGGGTTAGAGAGGCCTTGCCGGAGGCAGCAAGCTCATTGATCGCAGCGGCAGTGGCGCTGACTGTGTTGACGTCGTAACACGTTCTGTCTCTCCAGTAGTAGAGGTCGCCGTCGCCTTGATCTGATACGCGAGCGAGGCGGGACGCGAAAGCCTCGAGTTTACCGCGAAGCTGTCCAGTTTCCGCGGCGGCGAGGTCCGAGACAAAACCCTCAAAAGCGTGGATGGCGTTGACGTTGTCGAAGAACGTCCTAAACCAGTGATCACCGTCGCCATCGCCCTTGAGCTGGATTTGGTTGAGCAGATGGGCAATATCACCATACCCCAACCCAACCGGCGCTACCTTGCTGGGCGTAGGCGAGATTTTAGCAACAGCGTCAGGCTCAAGCGCAGCTTTCAGTTGAGGTATGAGAGCGGAAAACCGCGGATCACCTTCCAATACCTTGATGTACTGTGCCTTTTCCGCTGGGGTCAAACGGATGAAATCTACAAGGTTGACCTGTAGCTCTGCTTTTCCTGCAGCACCTGAAGTCTGAGCTGCTTGGATTGTTGGTGTCGACCCCATGGCTAACTCCTAACGAAAAGGGCTACAACTCACACCCAGCTTTCCTGTTCTTGAGCCAATTATCGGTCAACGCGACGACCTGTTGCTTTAAGAATACGCTCACGGCGTGGCCCGAGTTGCGTCACATCAGATGCTACCGAAGGTAGCCTAGCGAGCCAGCTGTAAATGTGAAAACCCGCAACTTTTCTGAACCCGACCGCGATACTCCGAAATGAGTACGAAGCAGTACTCAGAATCCAAAAGCGACGAGTGAGGGAGACCGAACGGCGAAGGCCGCTCGATGTCGAGGAGTGCGGTGATGGTAAGCATGGTGGACCTGGAAGACCCCGCAAAGGTTTATGAGGGCCAAGTCTTTTGGGACATGGTGCGCCCCGGCGTAAGGCTCGCAGTGATGGGTCCGAAAGGATGCCTCACCTCAATGATCAAAAACGTGGTCGAAACGGCCAGGGGCCAGTTCTACATTGTGACGAAGAACTCGCGGTACCTGTTGACGATGAATCGCATCGCCAGGCTCGAAGAAATCCAAGCCTTGCCCACCGTTGTGGGCGCATAAGACGCCGACGCCCCACCCTCCGTGGCGTTGCAACCCACTAAAATCGTTTAATTTTATGAATGTCTTGTGCTGGGCGCGGACCAGGGGCAGCCCCTAGGGTTGCTCGTTGTCCGGCGCACTTCCTGGCGAGACGTACCAGCTGCTCGACGTGGCGCCATCCAGACGCAAGGGATGCGCCCGCCAGTAGTCGGTGCCTCCGGGATAGCGGGTAACCGAGATATTGCGGCTGGCCGTGGGCGTGTTGGTGCGTCCAAAGCTCAACTCCACCAGGACACCATTGCTGGTGGCGTTCACCAAGCGAATGGTGTCACCGTCGTTGGTGAGGCCCAGTTGATGGCTGGTGCCGTTGGCGATTTGCACCAAAACGCGTGCCGGGAACAAGCTTGGCGTACCGCCGCCAAACACCACTGCGCGCTGCCCGTGTTTAAGCACCGAACCCGACGGGAAGGTGTGGCGCACCAGGCCAGCTTCGTCTTTAAGAACCAAGCCGCCCAAATCGAGTGTTACGCCCG
>JAKLEG010000160.1 GCA_022703175.1 Myxococcota bacterium
GGCGTGCGCGCCACCAAGAAATCGTATTCAAGCGAGCCCTTGGGTCCACGGGCCGGCACCAGCAGCTCTAAAACCGCCGTCACCTCGCCGGTCCGACGGGTGACCCAAACGTGGTAACCATTTTGCCGGGAAAGCGGCAACGCCTCGCCATTGACAGTGGCTCGCACCACGACAACATCTTCGCCCACAAGCGGCACCACTTTGTAACGCTCGGGATGCCCCAGCGTCATGCCGAGTTCAAGGCGCAGCACCAGCCCGGACGCCTTGGCCTCGCCCGAATAAAGCGCCGCGCCCAACACCACGGCCGGTCCCAGCGACTTTTGTGCCGCACGACGCTTGGCGACCAAGGTCTGTTGTACCTTGTCGTACTCCCCCAGCGGCACTTCGACCTTGGCCTCGGCCGCTGTGGGCGGCGCGGACGCAGGCGGGTAAGCAACACCGCCGTAGGCATTGATTGGCAGGTTTTGTTGCATCATCACCGCATCGAAGTTCAAATCGGCTTTCTTCGCGCGCTCTTTCCGCGCGGCGGAGGCGGCACGCTCTTCGTCGCGTTGATCGTCCCCCTCATCGAGGTCCGACTCAAAAGCCGCGTCCATCTGTTGAGAACCTGCGCCCTCGATGTCGTTGACGTCCATCGGGATTGGCGAACGGCCGGAGATGAGAAACGCCACGCACGGCACGAATGCCAAGAGCTTAACCACGGGCCACCTCCTGGCGCTGGGCTTGGCGCCGCGCAGCCACGACGAGCAACAACAGCGTCAAGGACGATAACAGCAGCGGGAACAGCACCACGAGCGTCAGCCAAACCAACACCAGACCTACAAGACCAACGCTGCGCAGCGAAATGAGGCTTAGAAACTGCCACGGTGTCGCGATGAAGGTGCCGAGCTTCGCCACCAGGTCACGGCCGCTAAGCTGCACAAGCCACATCAGCAGTGCCAAATCTACCGCCCACAACATGCGCCGATGACTGCCGAGGACGTAGTAGGCCGCGATCAGTCCCACGACGCACCACAGCGCCATCGCTGCATAGAGGACCGGCGTGCGCCGGCCCTGCAACAGCAACCATGCCAATCCCAAGGTGATGACGAAGCTCAACCAGCGCGACCCGGTGGTCACCCAAGTGGCCGCATAAGTCACCGAAATCACTGATTGTTCTCGGGAGAGCAGGACCCGACGAAAACGGTAACGCTCGCCCACCAACGGGAAGTTGGACAAGACCATTTGGCCCTCGTCCTTGAGGCCCGCCTCCGAGCGGTAGATCACTTTGCGCTGCGACAAGATGTTCTGATAACGCCCACCGGCCCAGGCGTCGCGGATCCACAACGACTGCAGCAAGAAATCACGTACCCGCCGGAACGGGTCGTAACGTAGGTTGTCGTATTGCGTCAGATTGCCTGCAAATCGTAGCGGGCTGACATCGCTTGGCAGGTACAGGTGCCACAACACCTGCATCCCCTCGACGTCCAGGCTCGGCAATGCCAACGACGTGGTCCCAGCGACCCCCAACGCCGAATGTTGATTGCGATAGGCCAGCTCAATAACGAAGCTGGTTTCCTGCATACCCCCGCTTTTCGCCGGAATCACCAGCTCCTGACCCACCAACAGTTCGGTGCCCCCGCCCAGGTCGTTCGGATTGCTATCGACGATCGGTTGGTAGGCATTGGGATCAGAGTAGTAGAAGTTTGCCAACCCCGAGAGCGTGTCCCCTGCGGCCACAACGTGACGACGGCCGTGCGCAACATCTACGCGTTCACTTTGGCGTAACGGCAACAGCAAAGCTTCATCGCCCCCCTGGACCACCACGGCGGGTCGCACCGATTGGCCGTCGATGAGCGAGTGCGTCAGCAACGCGCCTTTGGGGAGCACCAACTTCACATATTGGCGAGTGTTGTTGCGCATGCGCAGTTTCAGCTTGGTGATTTCTACGCCATCAGCCAACAACACCGAGGAGGCCTGCACCTCGTCGATCAGCGTGCTCAAGAGCTCCACCGTGGTGAGCCGTTCGAGCGCCACGGTGATGGTGGGAGCCGCGGTGAAACTGAAGCCGTGCACAATCGGACTCGTGGTAAGATCGGTGAGCTCGGCTGGCAGATCAGTCACCGACACAGTCTCGGCCTCGGCCACGTTCTGCACTTTGACCTCAAGCCCCGCTGGCGCCTGCACCCCCAGAACACCGGTGAATGAAACCCCCACGCCCGGTAACGGCAGTCGCAACACCGTCGGCTTTTGCACCTCGGTGGGGAATTGAAAGTGAACCAACAGCCGCGTCTCTCCCGACAACAGGTAGCGCAACAACACCACCAACCGCCCCCCTGCAGTCGCGTCGGTGTACCACTGCAACACCGCATCGCCGTCCACCCCCACCACCTCCACATCAGCGGGCAGACGCAAGTCGATGCGATCGGTTTCGCCGTCGCGAATACTCAAGTCAAAGGCGGCGGTACCTTCGGTCACCGCTTCGTGGGTCGTAAACAACGCACTCAGCTTGGCCTCCATCGCCACCTGAGCCATCGACCGATGGCTGACCCGGCGACTCCAGCCGAGGTCGATGATGCCGCCCGCGTCAATGGCACCTTCGAGCACCGTGCTCGCGCCCTGGCTGCGCTCAGCCACCAGCACGCCCGCGCTCAGGCGAGGCTCAATGTCGGTTTCGGGAATGGTCACGCGCAGTTGGGTAATCCCTCCGTCCGGTAGCGCTACCCGCACACGCCTAGCGAAGCGGTCCTGCTCGCGGCCTGAGTAAAACTGCGCCTGCACGGTGTAGACTCCAGGGCGATCGACCCCCAAGGTGTACATCGCTCCCTCGCGTAGCAGCGACGTACGTTGGCCATTGATGCGCACATCCCCCACCGAGGTGGCGGCGTCCAACAGCGGCACCCGAACCTGGCCACTTTCGGCATCGAGCACTTGAAAACGCGCGGTGAGCGTCGCAGAAAAGAGGCCGCGTTTGAGCGCGCCTTCGACTTTGCGTTCCAACCAGACCACTGCCACCGGTGCCCGCTCCGGCACGAGCGCGGCATCACGTTCGGTGCGCATCGCCTCCCAAGTCGAAAGCGGCATCGTTGCCGTGCCGTTGGTCACCCCCGCGGCCACACCCGAAAGCCACAGCACAACCCCCAACATGCCGATACTCTGCATGGCATTGCCTCCTCTTCGACTGCGATCGATGGTGCTGCACGCTAACAGGGTCAGGAAAGCTCGGCAACGCTTACGCGGGCGGCCACGAGGCCAACACTACGACGCGTCGCGGCCAGGGCGAACAAAACGCGAAACGGTATCGACGAGCTCTTGCGGCAAATAGGGTTTCTGCACAAAGCCTGACAACCCTAGCAACGCAAAACGATCGTTGGCCTCGTCGGCGGAGTAACCACTGGACAGAAGCACCGGCAAATCGGGTCGCAACAACCGAAGCTTCTCACAAACCTCGGCACCGGTTTTGCCCGGCATCGTGAGGTCCAAAATCGCAATGGCGATTTCCTCGATGCGCTCGCTGCCTTTGGCCAAAGCATCATCGCCATCGGAGGCAACAATGAGCGTGTAGCCCGCGCGCTCCAGTGCCCGCGAGGCGACTTCGCGCACAACCTCTTCATCGTCTGCCAACAACACCACGGCGTCACGGACCACGAGCGGTACGCTTGGAACCGGAGCTGGCGATGCCACGGTTGGCCGGGAGCCGCGACTGACCGGTAGGAACACCCGAAAGGCGCTGCCCTCACCCGGCGTCGTGCCCACCTGCAAAGCCCCCCGATGACCGCGCACAACCCCCAACACGGCGGCCAAACCCATGCCGCGGCCGGTGGCTTTGGTGGTGAAAAACGGCTCGAAGATCCGATTACGTACCGTCGCGTCCATCCCGACGCCGCTATCTTCCACCTGGATACAGACGTGTTTGCCAGGCGCCAACGCCGTGCCCAAAAGCGGTTCACGACGGTCGAGCTCGGTGGCGTCCAAGGTCAAAACCGACACTCGCACCGTCCCACCCCGCGGCGCCATGGCCTCAGATGCGTTGCTGATCAGGTTCATCACCACCTGTTGCAGCTGCGCACCATCCCCGTCGATCTCTGGCTCGGCGGCATCCAGTCGCAGTTCCAGACGAGTGTTTTTCGGCAGCGTCGCCTCGAGGAGTTGGGCAAGCTCGGAGATCAGACGTGACAGACGCAACGGCTCCCGAGCTACAGCTCCGCGACCGGAATACGCCAACATCTGTTGGCTCAAGCCTGCGGCGCGCCGTGCTGCCAAGGCAATTTGCTGCACCGCAACACGTGCCGGGGCATCCGCAGAGAGGTCCATCAACGCCAGGCTGGCGTTCCCCAACACCCCGACAAGCAAGTTGTTAAAATCGTGGGCCATACCACCAGCGAGCACGCCGAGACTTTCGAGCCGCTGCGCGTGATGCAAGTGTTCAGCGACGCGTTGACGTTCGGCCTGCCCCCGCCGTTGCTCGGTAACATCACGGCAGGTGATCAACAGCGCTGCGGGCGCAAGCGCCGGCGCGTTGATCGACGCCAGCTGCAAATCGACAGGAAACACCGAGCCGTCCTGCCGTTTGCACTCAACCACCACGTGCATCGCTGGACTGCCCGCCTGGAGCCGCCCCAGCTGGCGCGCAAGCTCCTGGTGGCCCGTTACGAGCAGCCGCTGCAGCGCCGGACCCACATATGCGAGCGCGGCCTCAGCATTGGGCACGCCCAACAACTTGGCAAACGCTTGGTTGACGATCATCGGCGTCCCGGCGGCATCACACACCATCACGCCATCGGGAAAGGCGTCGGCGAAGGCCACGAGGCGCGGATCGCCCAGCCCCTCGCCGACATGTTCGTTTGGTGTCCCCTGCCCCATATGCGCCTCCCCCATGCTCCTATCATCGCGTCCGCGTTCGAGCGGTGCAAGCCGCGCTGCGACAACCTAAAAACGTCGCCGGCGCCCTTTGTCCTGCGCGACTTCGCGCAAACACTCCACGAACGCCTGCCGCGCTGGATACTCCTCGGGTTCGTTCCAACTCAACCAAATGCCTCGATGCAGCTCGTCGGCTGGAAATCGCAACGGGTGGAGTGCACCCGCATCCAGTTCGTCGCGTAGCGCCATCAACGGCAGAAACGCCAAGCCCATGTCCATGCGCACCATGCGAATCAGCGCCGCGATTTGCGGCGTTTGAATGAAAGTCTCCATCTGAATCTTGTGACGCGTAAGCATCTGATCGATGAGCTTGGCGGTCGGCGACTGGGCATCGAAGGTGATGAGCCGCTCGCCTTGTAGCTCCTCGGGCCGTACAAAGCGCCGCCGCCAAAAGCGATGCTGACGCCCACACACGAGCACCAGCGGATCGTCCAAAAGCAACGCCGCGCGCTCTTTGCTGGGAGGCTTCGGCCCTGCGGTCAACGCCAGATCGACCTCGCCCGCCTCCAAGAGATCTTGCACGATGTCGGCATGCTCAAATCGCACCACCGGGTGCACCCGCGAATGGCGTTGGGCAAACGCAGATAACGCCTCTGGCAGCAGGTAGATGCCAACGCTGTTAACAGTGCCAACTCGCAAGCTTCCCGAGGGTGTTGCCGTATCACTGCCAAGCCCCCGCTCCATCTCTTCCACATGCGTGAGCAGCGCCCGCGCCTGGGCATACAGCCGCTCACCGGCTGCACTTAGATTGACACCGGTATGATGCCGCTCGAACAGCGGCGCCCCGACCTCATCTTCGAGGCGAGCCACCTGAATGCTCAAAGTCGGTTGCGACACGCCCATACGCCGGGCTGCACGGCTGAAGGAACCAGCATCGGCCACCGCCGCGAAATAGCGAATCCTCGTCAGGTCAAGCATTGAACGTAGGTCCCTTATCCTTTCAGATCGACGACCGTGACCCCATCGCCGCCTTCGTGCATGCCGCCGGGTCGAAAGCGTGCGACATAAGGCATTCGCCCCAAGCTCTCACGGATCAGCTTTTTCAAGATGCCGGTACCATGCCCATGCACGATAAACACGCAATTGGGTCCCGCATAGGACGAATGATCCAAGAAGAGCTCAATCTCCTTGAGCGCCTCATCGGCCCTCATACCGCGCACGTCCACCCGTGCTTCTGGTGAAACAATGGCTTGCGCTCCCACGTCCTTGGATTTCTGCCGCGGCATCGGCTCGGGACCACGCTTGCCCTTACCCAACAGCACCAGGTCGGTAAACGGCAGCCGTATGCGCAACGTGCCAAGCCCTACCACCGCACCTTCCTCATCCACCGCCAACACCTCGCCGTCCTTCTTGAGGGACAAAACCCGCACGCGCGCCCCAACCGTCACTGTCTCGGATTTGGCCGTGATGCGCTCCGGCGCACCGCTTAACGTCGTACGCGCGCGCTCAGCTTCACGATGCTGCTCAGTCGCATGGGAGGCGAGCTCCGCTTGAGCAGCCTGAGCCTTGCGGATCGTGGGTTGTGCTTGGAGCTCGGCCACCAGCCTCGTCACCTTGGCACGTTCAAGCTCAAATTCTTGGGCCAACGCCTCCCGCACACGCACCTCCGCCGCGAGGCGTGCCTCCTGTGCGGCCTTGGTCGCGATAGACAGCTGTTCGCGTTCGGCCGCCAGCGCTTGCCGCTCTTGTGTCACGGATTCAGATAGCTGCTGCGCGGCGTTTTTGGCACTCTCCAACGCTTTGATGGCCAACGACAACGCACCGCCAGTCTGGAGCTGCGCCCGGGCGCGCTCAATCACGGCCCGTGGCAATCCCACCTGGCGAGCAATTTCAATCGCGTTAGACGCCCCAGCGGCCCCCAGTTCGAGGATGAACGTAGGCGCCAAGGTGGCGGCGTCGAAACACATCCGCGCATTCACGAAACGCGGGTCAACAAGCCCCAGAGCCTTCACCTCGTCTAGATGGGTGGTCACGAGGACGGTGGCATGACAACCGGCCATTTCGTGCAGGATCGACGTCGCCAGAGCGGCGCCTTCGCGTGGGTCGGTGTCGGCGGCGATCTCGTCGATCAGAACCAACCAGCCTTTGCCAGCTTGCCGCAAAATGTCCTTCAGCGTGGTCAGGTGAGCCGAGAAGGTAGAAAGATCGCGACTCAAATCCTGGGCGTCGCCCATCGCGCTCAAGATGCCGAAGAACAACGGTATCCGAGAGCCCGACGCTGCAGGAATCGGCAACCCGGCGCGCACCATCAGGCTACACAGGCCGGCCGTGGTGATGCTCACGGTTTTGCCACCTGCGTTTGGCCCTGACACCACCAACGCGCGTTCTGTTTCTCCCAAGCGCAAATCGTTGGGTCTCACACGTTTGTGCTGCAACACGAGCAGCGGATGCCGGGCCCCGACAAGCCGCAACTCGGTGGCCTCCTCCAGCACCGTGGCGGGAGATGCATCCAGGCGGTCCGCCAATCGCCCCGCAGCCTGCGTCACGTCCAACGTCGCGAGGCAGCGAATGGCTACTTTTAGCTCACTCGCATGATCCCCGAGATAGGCCGATAACTCCGTTAGGATCTGGCGTTCCTCTTCCAACGCGAGCGACTCGGCAATCGACAGCTCGTTGCCTAAATCCACTAACGTTTGCGGCTCGATGAACAACGTCAACCCTGACTGCGAGGCGTTGTGCACAATGCCGGGGACTTTACTTCGGTAGGTGGCCTGAATCGGCAGCACGTAGCGGTCATTGCGCACGGAGTAATAGCTATCTTGAAGATACAGGGAGAAATCCGGGTCGTGCACCATTGATTCGGCGCGCTGCTTCAGCTCGGCGTGGAGGTGCCGGGCACGGCGACGATAGGTCGCAAGCGCCTCACTGGCCGAATCCTTAATACTTCCGGACGGCTCGAACACCGCATCGATACGAGCGGCCAACGGCCCCAAATCCACGAGCCCTTGTGCAACTTCATTGAGGAGCGGCGCGCGTTCGCGTCGCGACAGCAAGAATCGGCGCGTCTCGGCGGCGGCCCGAATCAACTGGCCACAACTGCGAATCTCTTCGCCGGCAAGTGCGGCGCCTTTTTCAGCGCGATCCAGTGCGCTCTCAGGATCGCCGATACCTCCCAAGGGCAGCCCTTGATCCAGGCGCAACAGGCCGCGCACCTCTTCGATGCGCAACAACGACGTCTCAACAGCTGCACGGCTGTCCAAGAACGGTAAGGTTCGGGCTATCACCTGTCCGCGCGCAGTGCCGGCGCCCTCCGCCAAGGCGGCGAGCAACTGTGGCCAACCTAGGTCGGTGAGAGTGCGATCGTTGGTGGACAAAGGCTGGATGGTCGTCATCGTGGCTCGCATCATGCGCGCTCGGGAGCCCATCTCCCCATCGCGCGCGAAGGTGTCGGCGCGGCATATCGCGCCCCAGGGAAACCCCGCAAGCTCACAATGAACGCTGTGGGCGATCCACCGCCAGAGACACGCATGCAAGGAGGGTTGACCGCTGCCTGGCAGACAACGTAACAGCGTGCGGTGATGTGGTGCTACGCACGCCAAGACCAACCGCGCCCCAGCTTGTGCCGGTGGCAGGTGATCGTCGTTCTGATGCTGGCCGCTCGGACAGTCACGGCACAAACCGCCGCGGCCGTTGTCCCCCCCGAGGCGTCGAGCAAATCCTTGTGGTCCGCAGATTTTGAACGCGAGGATCCGTTGGGCGACTTGCGCTCAGCCGCCTGCGCCGTCAACACGCTGCCCGCGGGAGGCAAAGGCGTTCGCTACCTGCGCCGTGCGTCAGCCCGATGCGGTCTGCTCATGCCCATCCCGCCTGCGCAGACATTCCGGTTGACGCTCGATTTTGTCAGTGATTCTCCCGATGTACGCTTGGTGTTTTTCGAAAGCTCGCTGCCGCTCTGGCACGCGGAAGGTCCAGCCCACGCCGATGACCTGGCACGTCTGCTCGGCAAACACTGGCCCCGACGGGCCGGCGTTCTTACACAACATGAACTCAGCCCGACTGGTACTCCAGGCCGCTATGTCGCGACCTTCACCACGGCCCCAGCGACCCAGAGCGCGATCTTGTGGGTCGCCGATACCAGTTCGGCGTCGCCCAACCCGGCGAGCGCCAGCTTCGATAATGTGCATCTCACCCCCACGCTCGACCCCCCCGCGACAACCTCGGAATGGTTGCCTCCCAGCAGCGACGCGGGCCAGACGGTGCTGATCGAGGTGTCCCGAGCGAACCGCGCCTTACCCCCCGAAAGCACCGCGGAGCTCCCCCGCCATGTCATTTTGATCACTGTTGGGCATTTGCGCGCCGACCGACTACAGAGCTACGGCTATCCGCGTACCACGAGCCCCAACCTCAAGGCGTTGGCCGAGCACGGCGTTATTTACGAGTCAGCCTTAACCGCGTCACCCGAGCCGCGCGCGGCCTTGGCGAGCATCCTCACAGGCACACCGTTGGCTGTGCATCACACCGATCAGGCCAGTGTGCGCCTGCCTGCGACCTTGCCCACGTTGGCAGAGCGAATGTACGCGCTCGGCTTTACATCCGTCGCATTCACAAATGCTCCGGCATATGCCGCGTCAGACCTGTTTCGTGGCTACGACCAAGTGGTTTACCTCCATGGCGGTGATGCAACAGCCGTGATCGCGAAGACGCGCGACTGGCTTCAAAGCGCCCCCGTGGGACCGTGGTTCCTACACCTGCACTTGCAGGATCTTGGCCGCCCGTTGGCACCGCCGCCTGAGCTCGTTAGGCAGTTCGTGGCACCGCAGAGCCTGACACGACTGGGAATCACATTGCCCGTCGCGCTGGCACGGCCACTGCAACACAGTCGCAACGTCGGCGCCCCGCTCAACTCAGCGCTCCTGGGGCCGTTGGCCGACATTTACGATGCCTCGATCGCAACGCTGGATCGGGAGCTGGGCTCGCTGTTCAACACCGTGACCGGCCTCGGGCTCGTGACCACGACAAGCGTCTTAGTGGCCGGCACCAATGGCATTGCGCTCGGCGAAGTCGACGGACGCATGGGCCGGTTGGCAGACGATACCTCAGCCGAGATCCTGCACGTTCCGGTGCTCCTCAGGATCGCCCCTGGCCCCAACAAAGTAGTCGGCCAGCGACGTACAACACCCATCTCCACGGTGGATCTCGCGTCAACCCTGCTTGACCTCGCGGTCGGCCATGAAGCCCCCGCCGAGAATTCTGCCGCGCCCCGCTGGTTGCTGTCAGAAAGCCGGCACGCCGGTTGGGTTTGGATCGAAAATGGCCCGCAGAGGTACCTCTGGCGTCGCGGCGACGGTGCCACCCAAGACAGCTGGGCCATGCAACCACCAGGAGGTGTAGGCCGCGCCTCCCTCTCTCTCGTCAAACCCAGCGCTGCCGATCCCCTTCGATTGGCCATGCTGTACGCCCTCGCCAGCACTCGCTCGACCCCTGTGCTGGTCATCGTCGCGCCCCACAACAAGGGCGCGCGACTGCGCCTGAGCAGCTCCCAAAAACTGCCGCGAAGCACGCCACTTTTCGGAGGCAAAACCCTCGCCACGAGTAACTCCGCGCGGCTGGAATGGCTGCTACCTGTGGGCCAGCGAGTCGCGGCACTACAATTTGAATCGATGCCTGAGGAACTCCAACTCCAGACCGCTGACACGACGTGGGGCGTTGGCACGGACCCACAAACCGTAACTCGCCTGTCGCTTGAGCGCTTTGGCAACATGAACGCCAGGTGGCTCGACAACGCTGCCGCGCAGGCACGCCTTATTGCCGGCCGCGAGTCACCCTAGCGCCTCTTCCCTGACGCATCAGGCATCACTAGGTTGACAGCTGACGATGGGAACACATGCCAAAGGCTCTGAGTCTGAGCGGCGCGCGCTCGATACCTACATCAAACTGATGCGGGCCGCAGATACCATTGCGGTGCGGGTCAAGACCGAAATGGCAGGCTACGACCTCACCTGGACCCAGTTCGCCGTGCTGGAGGCGTTGTTTCATTTGGGGCCGCTAACCCAAACCGATATGTGCACGAAGATCCTAAAGTCCGGAGGCAACCTGACCCTGGTCGT
>JAKLEG010000161.1 GCA_022703175.1 Myxococcota bacterium
GTGGAGCAACAACAAAGTGTGGTTGCCGGTGATGTGGGGCGTCAGGCTGCGTCGGCGCGCCGTGCAGATCAAGCACGGGCGTTTCTTGAGGAGGCAAACGACAGTCTGGCCAAGTGCACGTTGGTGCCGCCGATCGACGGCGAGGTGATTCAGCTGGACCGTGAGCTAGGGGAACGCGTGCGTGGTTCCGATTTATCCGAGGACGTTGTGATGATCCTCGCGACGTTGTCGCAAATGGAAGTGAAGATGGAGGTGGGCGAACACGAGGTCGTCTATCTGCACGTGGGTGACCAGGCCAAGGTGGAGTTGGATGCGATCGAAGACAAGGAGTTCACCGGTCAGGTCGTCGAGATCGGTCAGAACGCAATCGTGCGCAACCGTGGCACTGAGGCCGAGGTGACCACATTTCCAATTCGGGTGGCCCTGGATCAACGTCCTCCGGGGGGCTTGCCCGGCATGAGTGCCACCGTGCGCGTCGCGACTGAAACCCATGAGAACGCCATTGTGCTGCCCATTCAGGCCGTCACCGTGCGACCCGACAAGCCAGAGGGCGCACCTCCAGAAAGCGGCGACGCAAAGACGGCAGCGGCGCCCACGGCAGCCAAACCCGAACTCAAGAAGGTCGTGTTCGTCGTGAAGGATGAGGTGGCTCAGCTACGCCACGTACGTACGGGGCTATCGTCCGAGACGGATATTGAGATCCTGGACGGGCTCACGGAGTCCGAGGCCGTCGTCTCGGGGCCGTATCGCACAATCGCCAAAGAGCTGAAGCATGGCGACCCGGTACGCGAAGAAAAGCCCAACGACAAACCTGCCCGCAAAACCGAGGGTGGCTAACCATGCGTGACGCCATCTCGCGGGCTGGCGCCCCACTCATCCGCTTGGTGAACATCGAGCGCACGTATCGGGTGGGCACCGAGGAGGTGCACGCCTTGCGCCGTGTTTCGGTGTCGGTGCATCACGGCGAATGGGTGGCCATCGTCGGCCAGTCGGGCTCAGGCAAAAGTACGCTGATGAACGTCGTGGGTTGCCTCGATACACCTACGGCCGGCAATTACTTCTTGGATGGGCGAGACGTCGCTCAAATGAACGATGATGAGTTGGCCGATACTCGCAACCAAAAGATCGGCTTTGTCTTCCAAACCTTCCAGCTTCTGGCGCGGGACACGGCGTTGGCCAACGTCGAGTTGCCGCTCGTCTATCGGGGAATTGGCGCCAGCGAACGCAAGCGCCGCGCCCGTGAGGCCCTTGAAAAGGTAGGGCTCGCCGCTCGTATGCACCACAAGCCCAACGAACTATCGGGGGGACAGCGCCAACGTGTGGCAATTGCGCGAGCACTGGTGGGCGAGCCGTTGCTGCTGCTGGCCGATGAGCCCACAGGCAACCTCGATTCTACGACCGGTGAAGAAATCGTTAGGCTTTTTGCTGACCTACACCGCATGGGGCACACGATCGTGTTGGTGACCCATGCGCCACATTTGGCGGCGCTATGCCCTCGCGCGGTGCGCTTGTGCGATGGTCAGGTGGTGGCCGATGGTCCGGGCCCGAGGGTGGCCGAGCTCCGGGACGAGGCGACGACGTCGATGCCGCTTTTGGCGACGCCCATCGTGGCCAGCGCCGGCGTAGGGCTCTAGGATGCTGCGGTTGTTGCGCGAGACCTACGAGAACGCCAGGTTGGCTCTGTTGGCGCTGGCAGGTAACCGTATGCGCGCAGGGCTTGCCGTCATTGGTATCGGCATTGGCGTGGCTACGCTGATCGCCATTTTTGGCATCATTCAGGGACTCAATCGTAGCTTTGCCTCGCAACTGGATTCGTTGGGCTCCAGCAGCCTGACAGTGAGTCGGCGCCCCTGGGTCACGGGCCCTACTAACTGGTGGAAGTTTCGCAGCCGACCGCCTATTACGTTTCACGAATTTGAAGAAGTAAAGCGCCAGTCGGTGTTGGCGAGCGCGGTGGCCCCGATCGTGAGCGATGCCTTTGACATCAAGTTCGCCGATCGCTCGGTTGCGAATGTGCAGTGCACCGGGACCACCGAGGACTTTTCGGTGGCGCGCGCGAGCTATCCGCGGCTTGGACGTTTCATCTCCGACAGTGACAACCAGCTTCGCCAACGCGTCGTGGTGTTGGGCGAGGATGTCAGCCGGGCCTTGTTCGACACCGGTGAAGCGGCGCTCGGGAAGGCGGTGCTGATCAATCGCTCCCATTATCGGGTCATCGGCGTGTTGGAGCGCAAGGGCAGTCTCCTTGGCAACAGCCTTGATCTTGTCGCCATTGTGCCGTTTGAGACGTTTCGGAACGATTTCGGCGCCAAACGCTCGGTGAGTATTGCTGTGGCCAGCGCCGACCCCAAGGCCCTTGATGCCCTGGAAGACGAAGTCATGTCCATCATGCGGCGGGCGCGCAGCCTGGGGCCTGACCAAGAGGATTCGTTCACCATCAACCGCCAAGAGCAGTTCACCAAACTCTACGGGCAGCTTACCGGCACGTTGTACGCCGTGGCCTTTGGCGTAGGGCTCATCACGCTGTTGGTGGGCGGCATTGGCATCATGAATATCATGTTGGTGTCGGTGCGTGAGCGTACCCGCGAGATAGGCGTCCGGCGCGCCATCGGCGCCAGGCGCCGGGCGATCATCACCCAATTCCTGTTGGAAAGTGTGGCTGTAAGCTTCGTCGGCGGTGCAGCTGGGACGCTGGTCGGCCTGTTTATTGCGCACTTGGTGGGCGACCTGACTCCGCTAGCGGCTGCTGTGACAGGTGGCGGCGTGGCTTTGGGGTTGGGGTTCTCGATGTTGGTGGGCATGGTGTTCGGCATTTGGCCGGCATGGACGGCGGCGCACCTCGACCCGGTCGAGGCGCTCCGCTACGAGTAAATGATGGTCGCGTTGCTTGATACGCTCCGACTCGCGTTTGCTTCGCTTGCGGCCAACAAGCTGCGCTCGGCGCTGACGCTGTTGGGCATCATTATAGGTGTGGCCACGGTGGTGGGTATGATGGCGCTCGTGGAGGGCTTGCGGGCGCGTGTTGATCAGGAGCTGTCTGCGCTCGGGGCCGATGTCTTCCAGGTGCAGAAGTGGCCGTTTGGCCCCAACCACAAGAATTGGAAGCTGTATGCGAGCCGCAAGAACCTGACGTTGGCCGATGCGGTCGCCTTGCGTGCTTTACCGTCGGTGGCGTTGGTTGGCGCGGAGGCTTGGGAGGTCGGCCCCCGCGTCGTGAGCCGCTATGCGTCAACCTTTGCCAACCAAATTCTCGCAGGTGCCACGCCCGAGTTCTTGGAAAACAACAATATGACGTTGGCTGCCGGGCGATTCATCAACGAGGCCGATCTGTTGGATGCCCGCGCCGTCGCAGTGATTGGCTTTGATATCGTCGACAGTTTGTTCGCGGGGGTCGAGCCCGTGGGCCAAGAAGTGATCATGCGTGGCGCAGTGTTTCGCGTGGTCGGAGTGTTCGGGCGTCAAGGGCCGGGCTTGTTTGGGGATAGTCGGGACAATCTCGTGGCGTTGCCGCTCACCGTTTTTTTTGCCAACTATGGCAAGACCCGCTCGTTGAATATCACGGTAAAAGCACGACAACCGGAGCTGATGGCGACCGCGCAAGATGAAGTGGTGGCGATGCTGCGCCGTCGCCGCAATGTGGCGCCCAATGCCGAGAATGATTTTGAATTGGTCAACAACGAGACAGCCGCGGAGATGTTTAACAGTCTGTCGCAAACCATCGCCGCGGCCACCGTGGGTGTGTGCCTGTTGTCTCTGTTGGTGGGCGGTATTGGTGTTCTGAATATTATGTTGGTGTCGGTCAGCGAGCGAACTGGAGAAATTGGTTTGCGCAAAGCCATCGGCGCGCGGCGGCGACGGATCTTGATGCAGTTCACCGCTGAGGCGGTTGTGCTGTCTCTGTTGGGCGGGCTGCTCGGGGTCGGCCTCGGTGGATGTATCTCGGTGGTCGCTCGCGAGCTGTTCGGCATTCCCACCTCGGTGCCTGGCTGGGCAGTGGTGTTGGGATTGTCGATGAGTACGCTGACCGGCTTGGTGTTTGGCATCTACCCAGCCGTGCGGGCGTCGCGGCTGGATGCTGCCACGGCGATGCGTGCTGCCTAGCGTTTGTTGGGCGTCATCAAGCTCGCGCACACAGCGTCTGTGTGTGCAAAGAGCGCCGCAAAGTTATCACTCGATACCTCAGCGCAGGGCACTTGGCGAAGGCTCGCCGGGCATTGGTAGGCGGCCTCTACGGGCAGCGCGGTGTCGTTGGCGAGCGTGAGAGTCTTGCCGAACTCATCGCCCGCATAGCCTTTGATCTGACACGTGTAGGTGGCCATAAAGCGGTCGTAGATTTTGCTGGCCTGATCGGCGTCGCCACTGCAGCCAAACGCACGGCTAGAGATTGCGTAGCCGACCTCGTCACAAATGTCGCTGGCCGGAAGCTCAGCCGTGATACAGGCCGTCTGGTACAGCAAGGTTAAGAGGGCAGTCGCTGCGTTGCGCCAGCCGTTCATGATGCATCTCCGCCATCGCTGCTATAGCCAATGTAGATTTGAGTCTCTCCTTGTGCGAACGGATAGCGCATCAGGATGTCCGAGTCGTTGCGTCGCAACGCTAGACGTAAGCCGCCCGCAACGAATTCGAGGCGGTAGCCCAATGAGCCCCCCCCGCGTGTGCCGTAGTAGGGCATCGCCGGCATACCGACGTAAGCGACAGACGCTAGGACGCCTGAGGTGGTATTCCCGAAAAGGAAGCTGCCGCGTACCTCATGCAGAAACGGGGTGGGTTTGATGCCGATGGCGGCGGCCGCCTCAAGATAACCGAGATCACCCACGGCAAGTGACTCAATCCCGGCATGGGCTGTCCAAAGCGACGAATGGGAAGCGACGGCATCTGGAGGTGGCGCCATCGGCTCCAGCCGCAACGATTGGCCATACAAAGACAACGTGAGCGGGAGGCGTTCATGGGTTTCGCTCGGCCCGAGGCCCACGACGGAGGCGAGCCACGCTGAGTGTTGCATACCAACCATTGCGTAAGGAATCTCTCGACTCTCGGTGCGCAACACCGCGGAGGCCATCAAGCGAGTCACGCCTTCATCCAACCTTAAGTAGGCTCCTGAGCCTTGGTTAGAGCCAAGGAATCCCACGCGCCCTCCCAGCGACATGCCTAACCATGAGACGCGGTAACCCGCGCCGACGATGTAGTCTTCAGTCGACAGTTCAAACAGGCTCGCCAGGCCATCCATGACTTTTGTGGGGCCTGTGTAAAGTGGCGCTGTGTAGAGGTTGAAGAATCCGAGGCCAGCCAACGCGATCGCCAGCATCGGGTAGGTGACCTCCGTGCCTGCTTCGGTGAGGCGCATTGCGGTCCATGAGGCCACATAGAAAAGACTGGCGTTTTCACCCTGCCAACCAACGCCGCCAGCAGACGAGAAAGCATCAATGTCGAGGTAGCCGTAGGGACAAGTGCCTCCGGAGTCGGAGCTGCAGGCGCCTTGTAGGTTGGCGGGGGCCCGGATCATACCTTGCAGAATCGAGCTTTCTGCTGCGAGCACGCTATCACCTAGATGCAGCTGCATGGTCGGCTCAAGCACTCGATCCAGAAACCCTGCAGCACCAAATATCTGGCCGTTGCGCTGCGCTGCTGTCGCCATCGCCTGCTGTGCAACGCTACCGTCGATGAGTGTGTCCCCAGAAGGGTTTCGCTGCCCCCAGGCGGGCACGCTCACACTGACCATTATCCAAATCGCGGCAGCCCCCCAAAGGCGCCACCAAGGCTGCTGCATAGTGCGTCTCCCAAAGTAAATCGGTGTTTCAAGGCACAAGCTGCAAAGATAGGTATTGTTTGGCAGAGGACAAGACTCCCACCCTCAAGGTACGTGCACAGCTCACTTCCTTGACACTCTGCGCGCGCCGTCGTTAGCTTCGCGCCATGCGCAACGCCTTGATTTTACTCATGCTGTTTGCCGCACCTGCGGGCGCCCAGGCTGCCTCGATCTTCCTGAACGGCGTCAACATCGACGGCGTGAAAAGCCAGATCTTTGAGAACTGCAAGGTCGAGATCGATGCTTTGGGGAATATCTACATCACGGCCAAAGGGTACGCTGCGCAGCGCCCCGGTGAGGCTCCAGCAACAGGTACCAGCGCCCCAGCGACTCAAGCACCAGTGGCTACCGGTGTCCTGACCAAACGATATTTTTTGGTGACGGAGAAGGCTGCGCCTGGCATGGCGCAATACGACGTCGACCTGTTCATTAACGCCAAGTGGGTGCGCAAGTTCCTCGACTCCGAGGAGCATGTGATTATGGAGGTCACCAAGTACCTCGTGCCCGGGCAAAACAAGGTCAGCTTTGTGGCCAAGAAAGATGTCGCCAATGCGCGTCGCTCGGCCTCACCGCAGCATTACTTCCGCATCGTGATGGGCGAAGGGAACTCGGGTGGGCGCAACGTGATGATCACCAAACGTGCGGTTGACTACAAACGCACCGCGTTTGAGACCAAGGATTACCAGGACGATTTCACCGTCTTGGCGGAGTAACGCCGGTGTTTGCTCTCGATCCGAACTTCACTCATTTGGACGTGCCGCGCGAACAGCTGCTCACGTTACTGGCCTCGATCAACGCGGTGGCCACTAACGTTCCTGGTATTCCCACAAGTCCCGCGATGGCCTACGTGGCCGTTTGGCAGACTGAACCCAATTTCGGTCAGATGGTGATTTACCTTTACTACCGGGCACACGATCGCGCGGTGGGTTACCGACCCGTTCCGGCCAAGTTTCCCCTGCTCCAATTATCTGAGCTGATGGATAAGGCGCGTGAGTTTTTGGAATCCATGGGTTTCATGTTGGACGATTTGGCTTTTCGCGCAATGTCAGATGCGCTGCAGGAGGCGACCCTCACCCGCCTGCCGTTGTTTTATCGGGATCTGAAGATCTTTGCTCAGGCTCGCGAGGCCAACGAAGTTGTTGAGGGTGAGGTCGTGGCGCTCGTGGATGAGGATGCCACACCAATTCCAACTGCAGTCTTGCCGGGCACACGCGCCGCCGTCGCGTCTGCATCGCGCCCGACTCAACCTGTTGCCTCTGTGCAGGGACGAGCAGAGCGACTGGGTCGCCTGCTCGCATCGTTTTGACGCCATGAAAGCAAAAGAGCTCGCTTTATCGTTGTTGTTTCTGATTCTGGCAGGCAGCTGTGCGCATACCAGCACCGACAAAGATCGAGCGTCGGCGCGGATCCGCTATGACATTGCGATGCAGTACTTTTCGCAGAACGATCTGCGCGCCACCTTGCGCGAGCTGCTCGCGACCGTCGAGCTCGATCCCGAGCTACCACAGGCACAGCACGCGTTGGGGTTGGTTTACTTTTCGATGGGGCGTTACGACGAAGCCCTTGCGCACTACAACCGCGCGGTGGAGCTCAAACCGAACTTTTCCGAGGCGCTCAACAATCGTGGCATTGTCTACATCGAGCTCGGTCGCTACGACGAGGCCATCGCCTCATTCAAGTTGGCGTTGAGCGACATCCTCTATGCCGAGCCGCACACCGCCGAGGCCAACATGGGTTGGGCCTATTTCAAGAAGCAAGACATCGACCAGGCGCTCAAACATCTGCGCAATGCTGTGGCCACCAATCCGAAGTTCTGTTTGGGGTACAGCTGGCTTGCCCAGGTGGAGCTTGCACGCGGTGAGGGCGGCCAGGCCGTGGCCTATTGTCGCCGTTTTGAGAAGCAATGTCTTGACGATGAGAATGTCCGCGCCAAAGTTCCGCCTGGCTTTGTCCAGGAGATGAAGTACTACCTGGGCCGTGCTTACCAAGCGACCGGTGATGTGATCGGCGCGCGCGACGCCTTTACGGCATGCGCCAAAAGTGGCTTGGACAACGATCTGGGCACACGTTGTGACCGGAGCCTGACCGAACTGCAGTGAGTCAAACGGGATGACGAGCGGCTCTGCAGCAGTCAATCTCGAAGGTGTCGTGGTGCACCTGCGTGCCCTGGGAGAATCCAGCCGCGTGGTGGAGCTCGTGACTCGTGAGGCCGGGCGCATTGCGCTCGTGGCTCGGGGGGTGCGTCGCAGCCGCAAGCGATTTCAAGGTGCGATCGATCTGTTTGTCTCGCTGCGTGTCCAAGCGACGGTGAAACCCGGCCTGTGGAATCTCGAAGGCGTCGATGTCATCAACCCGCGCTTGGCCATTCGCAGTTCGCTGGAGCGTCTGTCTCTTGCAAGCTTTTTCACCGAGCTGACGTACCAGCTGATGCCTGAGCAGCAGCGCGCCCAGCGGATCTTCGATGCCTACCTGACAAGTCTCGATGCTGTTGATGGTAACGCACTAGATAAGGCGATGGCGGTGTTGCCAGCGATGTTGAACGCCGCAGGGATCCTACCGTCTCCCGACCATTGCTTGCGTTGCGGCATCATCGAGCCCATTGCCGTTGCGCCACTTATTGTCGAGGGAGGCTGGATTTGTGCCGACTGTGCTCGGGGGACCGTGGTTACACCGGCGGCCTTCTGGCGCGGCGAGGGCGCTGGTCTCAACGTCCAAGGACGAGAGGCGTTGCTCCGAGCGGCGGCGGCTTGGGTGCAGGGGCACACCGGCCGAGAGTTGAAAAGTCTGCGGTTGTGGCAATCAGGGAGCCGGACTCTGGCCCCACCGCCTAGGCAAGCGCCGTGAAGGCGTATAGCGTGGACCCGTGAATGCTTTAATGATTGTCGGTGGCTTTTGGTTTCTGTTGGCTCCGGCCGTGGGCTCTGAAGCGGTACGGCTCCCGAGCGACTTGCAGGGATATGCGCTCGGAGCTCATGCGGCGGCGTTTGACCCGGCGGCCGCAGGCTTTGTCGATGGTTTCGAGCTGCAATTACGCTCGCGGTTTGCGCCTAAGGATGACGGCGCCGGGCGTTTTGGTCTGTATGCTGTGGCTCCCCTTGGTGGGGCCGTGCCGCTGTTAGGGTTGGATTGGGTTGATCTGAAGGGGCTGCGGCACGAGCGCCTGTCCCTGGGGTTGAGTTTGCCCGTCGGTGACATGGTACGGGTGGGGGCCGCGTACCGGCGTTTTCATCCGCTTGCAGCGGCCAGTGAGTCGGATGGCGCCTGGGATTTGAGCCTGGCAACACAACCGGCATCGTGGCTCGGAATCTCGTTGGGACTTACCAACCTTGGCAACCCAAAGGTGCGCGACGTCGGCCTTGACCACAACCTGCGAGCTGGCGTGGCCATCCGGCCGGTCGTGGGCGCCTCTTGGCTGAGCTTTGCTGCGGACACGTCCTATATCCTGCGGACTCAAGAATTCGTGCACAGTCGACTCTTGGCCGACATCGGCCAAGACGGCATCCATGGCCAGGTTGTATTCGAACCCAAGGAGCAGACGGTCTGGTTGGGGCTTTCGGTGGCGCTCTTGGGCACGGAGATTGCGGCCGGCACTGTACCTCATTACCACGCATTGGGCGACGCCGACGAGCAGGGGGACACTGCGTTTGCGTTGACAGTACGCACAACGTTTCGAGAGAGCGCGGTGGAGCTTCGGGAGCGCACTGTTGAAATCGCGTTGGACGGCA
The DNA here is from genome assembly GCA_022703175.1 of Myxococcota bacterium. GTDB lineage: Bacteria > Myxococcota > XYA12-FULL-58-9 > XYA12-FULL-58-9 > XYA12-FULL-58-9 > JACRCV01. The sequence goes on from JAKLEG010000161.1 coordinate 9,532, forward strand.
GCCTGCTAAGTACAGCCTCCGGTTGGCTCGCGGGTCGCTCGCCTATTTCTGAGAGCGCTTTGCGACTTGCGTCGTTGGTCGACGACCCGTCGGTTGGCACAGTGCGCCTTGATCTTGGCCATCTGACAGTCGGGCTCGGTACCATTGATGAATTGCGCAGCGCCATCCAGGCGTTGCGAGGTGCGGGCAAAACCGTCATTGCCGAACTCACCCATGCTGACGATAAAACCTACATGGTGGCGGCTGCCTGTGACCGGATCCGAATGGACCCAGCCACAACGCTCGAGATCGATGGTTTTGCCCTGAAAACTCATTACTTGGCCGATACTTTGGGCAAGGTGGGGGTGAAGGTGGAGTCTGTTGAAGTCGGGCGCTACAAGAGCGGCCCTGATCCTCTTACCCGTAACGCGCCACGGCCAGAAGACCGCGAGGTCGAGACGGAGCTCTTGGATCAAGCCTATCGCACGCTGGTGCGTGCCATTGCCGACGGCCGACATCTCTCACCCACCCAAGTGCGTGATCTCATCGACCAGGGAGGTTTCACTGCAGCCGAAGCGTTGGCGGCGGGTCTCGTCGACGAACTGAATCAACCGACCGCCCCAGGTGCCTTGCCGGTGGGTCGTATCCCGGGCGAGCCGCTGGAAGCATTCGAACGGCCTTCGACACAATGGGGTGCGCCGCCGCTCATTGCGGTGATCCCGGTGGCGGGCACTATTGCGATGGGTGACGGCGACAATCCGCTGCCCGGGCAAACCGCAGTTGCCTCGCACATTGTTGAGGCGTTGAACGACGCAGCGCGCGACCCGCAGGTGCGGGCCATCGTCGTGCGCATTGAGAGCGGGGGCGGGGATGTCTTTGCGTCTGAACTCATCTGGCGTGCTGCAAGGCAAGCGGCTGCGCAAAAACCGTTGATCGCCTCGATGGGAGATGTCGCTGCCTCTGGGGGATATTACATTGCTGCGCCCGCCCATCTCATCCTCGCCGAGCCCAACACCATCACCGGCTCGATCGGAATCTTTACCATCAAGGTTGACCTGAGCGGCTTGTACGCGCTCACCGGCCTGCACCTTGAGATCTATCGGGCGGGGGCCTTGGCCGATTGGGACCGGTCTGACAGACCGCTGTCGGTGGAGGCGCGCACGCGTCTGCAGCACTTGATGCAGAGCTACTACGATCTGTTTGTTGCGCGCGTGGCCAACGGTCGCAATCTGCCCGAAGAACGCGTCCGACTGTTGGCCGAGGGGCGCGTCTACAGCGGTGAGCGGGCATTGGCCAACGGTTTGGTCGATGGCATCGGCGGATTGTCCGACGCGGTTCGTGAGGCGGCGCTACGGGCCGGTCTCGATCCCACGGGCAACTGGCGA
>JAKLEG010000162.1 GCA_022703175.1 Myxococcota bacterium
GACGTGTCCGGGGGTGTCGATCAGGTTGATGTGGTGTTTGCGCCACGAGCAGTGCGTCGCGGCGCTGGTGATGGTGATTCCGCGCTCGCGTTCGAGCTCCATGAAATCCATCTTGGCGCCGACGCCATCCTTTCCTTTCACTTCGTGGATCGCGTGGACCCGTCGCGTGTAATAAAGGATGCGCTCAGAGAGCGTGGTCTTTCCGGAGTCGATGTGTGCGGAAATCCCGATGTTACGAATTGTAGAGAGGTCTTGAATCAACGCCAACCTCACAGGTAAAGGCGCGGCTAAGAAACGCATTTTGCGCGGTTTGTAAAGAGAAATCGTCAGATCTTGGTGCGACGCAAAAGTTGGGCCCCCTAACGCGTTGTGTTGTGCGAGGCTCTTGGTGCCCGTGCACTGGGCGTGATAGCTCCCTGTCGCGGCCTGACGGGCGGCCAGCGCCAGGGCTGTTACTATGATGGAGGCGGAGTTGTTTTGGGTCTCCGTCCAAGGAAGAGGTCTCATGCGTAAGCTCAGTTGGATAGGGCTTGTTGGTTTGGTGCTCGGAGGTTGTTCCGGGCGGCTTGGCCTCGATTACGGCAAAGACCTGTGTGACCCCGAACACCCCTGCCCTGCGAATTTCACCTGCGCCGATGGCATCTGCGTTCCCACCGCGGTGGGCGACAGCGTCGTTACACAAACCGATTCGGGCCCCGACCGCCCTCAAGGCGAGTGGGACAATCCCAACGGCGACTACGTGCTGCCGGGCGATGTGCAAAGTTGCCGCACCGATGCACAATGTCGCTTGGGTGAGGCTTGTGTCGGTGGTTTTTGCATTGCCACGCCTTGCGCCGGGGCGTTGTGCCCGGGCGAGCAAACGTGCCAATACCGGTGTTTGGCTACGTCGCACGCCTGCGACAACAACGCCTGCAACCCCGACCTCGAAAAGTGCGTGGCGGGCTCATGCCTGCCTAGCTGCGTGGGTGGCGATCCCTGTGCGCTGGGCTGCAACGCCGACGATCCGAACTGCATTGGCGGGCATTGCACCAACAACACCTTATGTGACGGCGGTGCGTGCGTCCCGGTGATGGAATGTGACAAGCGGTTTTGCCCCGACGGCTTCGTCTGCTCGTTGTCGTGTGGCACGGCCGATCCATGTGATTCAGGGCCGTGCAATCCCGGTTGGACGTGCAGCTCTTGCGAGCGGAATGGCTGTCTTACAAGCGACCCGAACTGTGTTGCTGGCGCCTGTACCAATGACACCGTGTGTGTTGGCCGCGCCTGTCTCGCGGCTTCCGGCGACCTCCCCGAGGATACCGCGGTGTGTACCGAGAACCAGTGCAGTGGCTTGGCGTGCCCGGACGGCCAGATCTGCATCTCCGGCGCCTGCCAAGACCCCTGCGCCAACATCGCCTGTGAGGCCGGTGGTCGGTACTGCAACAAGGTCGATGGCAACGATGTTGTTTGTTGCCGAGGCGAATGCTGCGAACCGGGAGAAATGTGCCGGGATGGGTACTGCCTGCGCGGCGATTTCTGTGTGGACGGTTGTCCTGCCAACCAAATCTGCGAAGACAGCGACTGCTTATGCCGTGAGGACCCGCCGCGGTTGTGTGGCGGCAATGAGTGTTGCCTCACGAAGGACTCGGAAACCCATTGCATCGACGTCTGCAATCCCAACCCCTGTGCCGATGAGATCCAGAACAAGTTCTGCGTGCGCGACTGTAACGCGACCGAGGGCTACGTGTGCGTTGACGGCTGCGACAGCATTACCTGTGCGCTGCCAAACACCGAGTGCGATCCGGTGGATGCCGTTTGTAAGTGCGGCGATCAAGGGCAGCAATGCAGTGATGGCCAATGTTGTGTAAGTGGTCAGTGCGATAACCCCTGCGATCCCAACCCGTGCGCTGGCAACCCGCAGTTGCGCGGCTGCACCCGCGACTGCACGGCTGCCGAGGGCTACACCTGCTTCGATCGTTGTGCCTCCGTGACCTGTGCCTCACCCACTGTGTGCGATCCTGATTCTGGCACTTGCAAGTGCGGAAGCGCCAAGCAAACCTGTGTTGCCAACCAGTGCTGCGTGGATATCGGCGGCGGCGACTATGCTTGCGACGACCCGTGTAACGCGCCCGACCCATGCTATCCGCTTGAATGCAACCGCACCTGCGGCACGGCCACCGGGTTCGCCTGCGAAGACAACTGTCCCGTGGGGCGCAATTGCAGCGCCGAGACCACCGGCCGCAATCCAAACTGCCGAGGCTCCGACAACACCTGTTGGTGTGCGGCCGCTGGCGCCATCTGTGGCGCCAACACCTGCTGCGTGGGTAGCCAGTGTAAAGATCCGTGCAACCCGAACCCGTGCGGCGCGTTGTCGTGCACCCGCGATTGCAATGAGGCCGACGGTTACGTGTGCGTGGATGCGTGCGTGCCCACCGACCCCTGCCTGAGCAACTACCGCAATCCGGATTGCCGACAGTCCGGCGGGTGCTGGTGCCACAACCAAAGCGCCGACACCTGGGCGCAGTGCAATAGCTCGCAGTGCTGCAACGGTACGCCCGCAGCCTGCACCACACCCTGTTCTCCCAACCCGTGCACCACCGCGCCGACCTACCGTTGCACGGTGGCCTGCACGGCCAGTGCCACCGACTACACCTGCAGTGATCCGTGCGCCTCCACCAATTGCACCAGCAGCACTGCCGGGCGTAACCCTGATTGCGTCTCGCAGACCAGCGGCAACGCCCAGTGCACTTGTTCGGCCGCAGGTGGAGCTGTCTGTACGTCGTCGCAGTGTTGCCAAGGGAGTGGTTGCGTCGATCCGTGCACGCCCAACCCGTGCACCACGGCGCCCAACTACAAGTGCAATCGGGATTGCAGCGTCGTCAATGATCGAACCTGCACCAACCCCTGCTCAGGCGTGAGCTGTGGGCAGCCCAACCCGACCTGTGTGCCGCAAACGGACGGCACCACGCAGTGCCTGTGTGGTGGCTCGGTTTGCTCCGGCACCAACAACATTTGTGTTAACGGCGTTTGCAAAGATCCATGCACGCCTGACCCTTGCGACGGCAGCACCGCGAGCCTCACCGGCCAATGCGTGCGCGACGGCGCGCAGTTGAGCGGTTTCCGTTGTGTGAACAATTGCACGAGCTACATCTGTGCTGCGCAGAACCCGCTGTGTGATCCGAAGGACCCCAATGCGTCGACCCGGTGCCACTGTGGCACAAATGCCCAAACCTGCACCGGCGAGACCTGTTGTGTGGGCAGCAGCTGCGTGGATCCGTGTGCCGGTGATCCGTGCGGGGCGTTGCAATGCGTGCGCGATTGCACGAAAGCCACTGGCCGCCGTTGTGTGGACAATTGCGACGGCTACACCTGCCCGCTCAAGAACCCGTTGTGCAACTCCGAGGACCCCGTGGCCTCCACGCGGTGTCATTGTGGGGACTATGCGCACACTTGCACCGGCAACCAGTGCTGCGTGACCGGTGGCTGCGTGGATGCCTGTGCGGCCAACCCGTGCGCGTCCAACCCCACCAACAAGAAGTGCGTCAGCGACTGCACGCAGGGCACGGGTTACCGATGCGAGAGCTTCTGCACAGGCGTGACTTGCAACAGCCCGCTCACCTGCGATCCTGCCGACGGGGTGTGTGGGTGCGGTGCAACTTATGGCGCCTGCGATCCGGTCGGCACGCCGGGGGCGACATCGATTTGTTGCGGTTCAGGCGGCAACTACGCCTGCCAGGCGCCTGCCTGCACGACTTGCACCGGTAACTTCCTCTGTGACCCGTGTACCGGCTGCTACTGTCCTTGTGAGGGATGTTGCTAGTAATGCTGTTGACGTTGGCTTCGGTCTGTCTTCTGGCGGCACCGCCTATCCGCATCGCGGTGCTGCCTGTGCAAGGTGGCGCGCCAGCCGCACAGCTTCTTGCTAAAGATGTGGCGGCCGCGTTCGAGTCGGTGGGGAAGAGCTTGCCTGGGGTTGCCGTGCTTGCGGGCCCTAACCTCAACAAGGCCACCAAGGCTCCATTCTTACCCAAGCGCGTCGCTGCGTGCGGAGAGGATGGTGCGTGTTTGGCAAAGTTGTGTAAGCCGGCCAAAGCCCAGGTGTTGGTGTGGTCCAACCTTACAGCTCAGGATTCCGGGGCGCTGATAGTCAGCGTGCGTCGCCTGTCGGCCAGCGACGGCGCCCTCCTCGAAGAGAGCAGCTTCGAGGTGGCGGCCATGGGGGATGCAGCGACCGCGTTGCGCGTGAATGCGCAGGCCATCTATGGCGTGGCTTTCCCCGAGGTGGCTGGTGAGGAAGAACCTGTCGTTGCGGCTGAGCCCGCGGCCGGTGACGCTGCGTTTGATTTTGAGTTGGAATCTGGCACGCCAACGCCGACCCCGGCATCCCCCTCCCCAAGCGACGCTCCTGCCACCCACGTGGCAGAGCGTGCGCCAAATTCGCCCCCCACCGCACCCAGCGCGATAGCGTCGGTTGCCGTACCCAAGCAAGCCGAGCGCCGAGGTCCGGAGGTGCCACCTACGCTCAGCCCAGGTGTCGGTGTGGCCCCGCCCACGGTGCGTACTCATCCGTCGTTGTGGCCCGCTACCGTAGGGGTGGGAGCCGTCTCGGTGGTTACGGCACTTGCAGGGAGTTACTACGGCTTCCGGTCTAGGCAACTCACGAATAAGATCTCGCCCGCGTGGCAACAAGTGGCCGTAGCCCAGCAAATCGAAAAGGCCGATGCCGCTAATGCGCGCGCGAACGCCATGTTTGCGGTCGCCGTGAGCGCCGCGGCAACCGCCGGGGTGTTGGCCCTCATCGAATGGGTGTGGCCCGCCGAGCAGATCTTGAAAGGCAGCGTCAGCGCCGCTCAGTAGCAGCCATTACTGCCACTTTCGCGTGCACCAATATCGGGTCCGGCGCCTGCGGGGCCCGAGGTGTCGTTGTAGGTGCCATCGGCGTCGCCGTTGCGGTCATAGATCTCATAAAGCGGATCGGTGGTCGGCACCGATACCAGTACATCGCCTGAGTCTACCAGGGCCGCAGCGGCGGCATTCGAGAGGCAATAGTAGTCGCTGGTGTTCATGTCGACCGAGGCATAGGTCGGATCAACGTTGAACTCGAAGAAGTTGGCCATCCCAAGGGAGCCGAGGCAAGAGCAGGATGAACCAACGTTGCAGTAGGCGTCGGTGCCGCAGGCGGCGCCATTGCCATATTGGTTGTTGCCCCACTTGCCAGCGGTTAGCGACCCCACGCATGCCGCGCTGTTGGCCCACGTGGTTGCGCCAGCCAAGCCATAGCGCAGCGCTGGGCCGCGGTTGCCACTAAAGGAGTTGTTGCGAACACAGGTTGAGATTGAGGATTCGTAATAGAAGTTTAGGGCGGCCTCATTTCCTGAGACGGTGTTGTGGTCGATGTAGGTGATGCGGTTGGCGTCGGAGATGGCGTCCTTGGCGTTGCGCACCTGAATGCCATCCATGCTGTTCTGGACAATCACGTTGCCCACGACGCGTGTATCCAGCGCCCAGGAGAGCACGATGCCGCCGGTGTCGTTCGCCTGGGTATCCAGACCACCAGAGATGAGATTCCTTACCAGGCGATTACGCTCGGCGTATTGGCCATTTGAGCCGTAGACATGGATGCCGCGCGTCTTGAACCCGGCAATGTGGTTGTCCTCGATCAGGTTGTCATCGCCGTTCGTGGCGTTGGAGGCCTGGATGTAGATCCCATGGGTGGCCGATGGGAGGCCGGGCAAGGCGTCGGTGATGTGGCAGCCGCGCACGGTGTTTTGATTGCTGCTCAGGTAGATCGCCTGGTCCACCTGACCCTCGTAGCTGATGGTAAGGTCTTTCAGCGTGGCTCGATCGGCGGTGACGTGCACCGGTGTATCGATGCGGGCCTTGTAACTTAGGCGCACGTTGTCGAGCGTCGTGTCGGGGCTTTGTATGCGAATTCCGTAGAAAGTTCGGACAGTTGTGGCCTTGTGGGTGAAGCTGGCATCGCTGACACGTGTGCCCGTCAAACCTGTTTGTTGATCGATGTCGGTAGGAGAGCCACCGTCGACAGTTTCGCCGACGGTTTCCACCGTAAGGCCCTCGAACACCGTGTTGTTGGCGGTGTTGCCTACCCAAATCGGGGTCCGGTAGGTGCTCCCAGCCGTGACGCTCACGTCGCCGAACCAGTTGTCACTCGCGCGCACCACCACACCGTAGCTAAGAAACGCGGTGGCCGAGAAGGCCAGCGCTTCAAAGTGGCCGCGGGTCCCCAACGTCTCCAATGCGAAGTTGGTGGAGCTCCCTAACGTCATCGTCACGTTGCGCACATCGACGGCGTTGGTGTCGGAGATCCGTAGACCGGCCTGGAGCGCCGTCGCGGTGGCACCAAGCGTCGCCACCACCCCATCGATCATCACGTCGTTGGCGTTGATCTCCAAGACATAGTTGTCCACCCGTGCGGTGGTCGTGAAGTGCAGGTCGGTGAGCGCAGCACCCAGGGCATTCACCGTGACAAAGCCGTAGTACACCTGCCCACCGGTGGTCGCGGTCAGGTGTGCGAGTTGGGCCTCGGGCCCTTCAATCAACGCGATGTGCTGGGTACCGCCGGTGGCATACGTGGTGGTCACCGTGTCCACGCTGTTGCTTGTGCCGCCGATCCGCAGCTCGTCGGTCGTGCCGGCGGTACCGGTGTGGGTGATTTGCAGGTCGTAGACCTCGTCGCGGGCGCCAGCCAGCCATACGGTGGTGTAAACCGGCCCGCTGGCGGTGATGTTGAGGTGCTCCAAGCGGTTGTCGGAGCCCGGCACATTGATGAGCCGGTCCACGGCCGAGGCATTCGCGTAGGCCAACTTCAGTCCCGATACGAGGTAGTGGTCACCCAACAATTGGAACGGTCGCGTGGTGCCACCGGACGCGGTGATGGTGACCAGCTTGCCGGGGCGTTGCACCAGCGTACCACCATTGGTGCTGGCAAAACCTGTGAGTGCGCTACTCACCGTGAAGTCACTGTTCAAAAGGAAATGCTCGGCGCCCGCACGGGTGTTGCTGTCCACGATCGCCGTGTTGAGCGCCGTCGCGGTGTCCACAACGTAGCAGAGGGAGGCGGCGTCATGCGGATCACTCCGGCAGAAGCTCTCGACGCAGTCGACCACCACGGGGCGGGTGCTGCTGCCCCCCTCGCCGGCGCTGTCGCTGTTGGTTAAGCAATCGAACGTGCAGGTGGGCAACGTGGCATCGCAATCGGGGGTGGGCCCGCCGTTGGTGACGCCGTCTAGGTCTTGGTCGGTGAAGCCGCTGCAAGCCGGTACCCCCAAACAGTCGGCATCGGAGCAGTCCTTGGCGCCATCGCAATCGTTGTCGAGGTTGTCGGTGCAACTTGTGGCGTCGTTTTCCAGGCTGTCGGCACCGGCGCTACATCGGAGCTCGCCCGTGACACAGGTGTCAAACTCGTCATCCAAGCAGCGGTCGGTGTCGGCGCCATCGCAGCTGGTACCAAGCGCGGGGTCATCTTCGCCGTCCGCGCCATCACAATTGTCGTCGCGGCCATCGCAGCGATCGACGTCCACGTTGCCTGGATAACAGTGGGCGCCGCAGCCACTTGTGTCATCGTCGCAGTCGCCGCCGATAGTCGCATCATAAGGAGCTAAGGCGGCACAGAGGCAGCGGTTGTCATTTGTGAGACCGACATCATCGCGATCGACATCGCGGAAGAAGGCTGAACAGCCCACGGCATTGGCGTTGTCCACAGTGCCGTCGCAGTCGTTATCCAGGCCATCACAAACTTCAGTGGCGGGTATGGTTGGCACGCAGCCGCTCTCGCAACCGTCACTGTCAACATCGTTGCTGTCGGCGTAGCCGGCGGTACAGGTGAGCACTTGGCATTGGCTGTTGCCACAGCTCCAGCTCTCGACGTTATGGGCGTTGGTGAGCGCGGTGGGACATTGGGTGGCTAACGTGGTTTCGCTGACATCATCGAGGGTGCCATTGCAGTCGTCGTCTTGGCCGTTGCAGACCTCAGGCGACGAGGTGGTACATACCGTCTCGCAGCCGTTCTCCACGATCAGGTCGGCATCGCGAAAGCTCTCGGCGCAGCTCTCAATCTGGCAACCCCCGGCGGCACAGCGCCAGGTCGACACGTGCAGGGCTAGGGCGTACAGCGTCTGGCACTCCAGTCGCAAAGCACCTGCGTTGGCGACGTCGTCGGCGGTGCCGTTGCAGTCGTCATCCTGGCCGTTGCAGCTTTCAACGCCGTGATACTCGCACTCGCACCCAACCGCGTCGGCGGCCAGGTCCACATAGCCATCTTCGCATTGGCTCACGCGGCAAACCGGTGTTGAGCCCGTGGTGTCGCAGGTGGTAGCGCGGGTGTGCGGCAATTGCGTGCAGTCATCGCTGCAGCTCGAACAATGCTCGATCTGGCCAAGCTCACCGCAGGGGGAAGAGCAGGCACTCCACCCGCTATCGGCAGCACACGTGCGGCAGCCCGCTTCACAAGCGATGGCGTCATCGGCGCAAGGGAGAAAGGCCCCCGCGCTCGGGCAGCCGTCTCCGGTGTTGACGCGGCTTGGGCAAATGGCGGTATCCCCCTCACAGCCCACCACGATGCGCGGTACGCAGAGAGAGGTTTCTGGGTGGCAGATGTATCCCGCAGCGCATTCGCCCGCAGCGTTGCAGCGGAAGCCTTCGAGCGTTTGGTCGGTGCTGCAGCTCACCGTGAGCAGGCCCGTGGCAAGTGCAAGCCAGGGTACGTGGGCGGCGGTTCGGACGGGGCCAGAGGCGTTCATGCTGCGTACTCCACCTAAATGCCAGAAGACCACAAGTAGACCCAATGCGACCCCAAAAGCGCAAGCAGGATCGTTGTCAGCGGCCATCGCCAGCGGCGCCATGGGCCTTCGGGACGTAGGCGCGGTAGTCGTCCCACAATGACAATGAGCGCGTAGAGACTGAACGCACCCCAAGCTAGGAGGCATACGGTTATCAGGGGGTTGTGGTGCCAGGCTTGTGGGAGATTTAGTGCGGTGAGCGCAGAGAGGGCGCGGTTGCTGCCGCAGCCTAGGCACGGCAGATGGGTGATTCGTTTCCACGGGCATTGGATGGCAAATCGCAGCGGCTCTGGAATTGCGAACGCCAAACCGACACCCAAGAGAAACAGCAGTCCCCAGGCACGTTCGTGATCAAATTCACCCTGGCGGAGCTGTCGCCATACCAAACGTGGCCGGGCCAGGGGTGCCATCGGCGTCAGTTCATACCGACGGCGGAGACGCCCAGCGCCAAAGCGACGCCAATGCCGACGCAGATACAGACGCAACAGACGCCGAGGGGCAGCAGCACAGCCGCCGCAGCCTTCCAACCGGCCGTTTCATGGGCCTTGCCGAGGCCCACGATAGCGGCGACGAGGTGCCACACCCACGCCACCAACGGCGCCAGGTAGGGGATCGGCAATAGGTTTAACGGTGCGGTACCGCCATAGGCATAGGCGATGGTACGGAAGGTGGCTTCGAAGCCGTGTTGTCCGCCGTCGAAGACCAACAGCAAGAGGTGCACGAGCCCTGCGATCATAAATAATTGAAAGACGATCAAGGCCGGCATCAACACCGCGGTCACGACAAGGCTGACGACCGTGCCCAGCATTTCGAGGCCGTTAGCGGTAAGCGCGGTTGGCAACAGGAACGACAGCAGGGTTTGCCAGATGAGGGCCGCCCAAGAACCCAAGGTGCCCAGAAACACCGCAAACAACAGCGGCCCGCCCACTCCGCCGTCCCGACGCATGGCGCCAAAGCTCGGGCCCGGCTCAAGCAGCACGCCTTTGACCGTCGCCAAGAGCGCTTTGCCATATCCGAGGGTGTCGCGGTTGTCCCACGCCAAGCCTGGTCTGGGGGGCGCGGCATCGGCAGTCATCAAACACTCCTCGTCTGGCGGTGCGTCTTGAAGGCTATGATGACCAACAGGACAGCCAACACACCGTAACTTAAGGCCAGCATAAACGGGGTGCTGCTTGTGATTGCACTGGGCCAAAACATTTCACCCGAGGGCATGGGTGAATGGATGAAGCCAAACAGACTGAAGCCGGCCAGGATGAGCAGGTAAATGGCTGCGGCCTTGAAGCGTTTGTCGAGTAGGCAGGCCATCGCGCCGCCCCATAGCATGGCCGTCACGATGAACCCGTGCCCCAAAACATTGAGCAGGTCGAGCGTGCCGGCAGCCTTGGCTGGCAGCAACGCGGGGTTGAGTGCGGCGTCGGCGATGAAGCCGGCCAACAAGATGCGCGAGCCCTCGGCCACCGAAGGCAAATAGGCAAGCACCACCGCGGGAGCATGTTTTTCGCCACTGGCATGGAATGACTGCACCACAATCTCAATGCCAACGAACAACAAGATGGGCGTCACGGCGGCCTCAGGCAGCAAGGTGACGATGGCAGAAACCAACCCGAGCATGCCGCCCAATCCGACAAACAGGCCGGTGGCCAATGTGTAGGCGGAACGGCCGCCCATCGCTTTGTAAGCGGGATGGCCGATGTACGGCGTGGATTGCGCAACGCCGCCACACAGTCCCGCAACCAGCGTGGCGATAGCTTCGGTCAGCAGGATCGATTTGGTGTCATAGGTGTCGCCGGCCACGCGCGCGCTCTCGGTGACGTTGATGCCGCCCACCACGGTGAGCAGACCAAACGGGATCGCAATTGGCAGGTAGGCCAACGCCGGCCCGAGGCCGTCGACAAATCCAAGCGTCGGCCAGGGCATGGCCACCGTGAGGCCGGCAAGCTCCGGTGCGTGGTACGGGGCGCCGAGCAAATCGAGCGGGCCCAGGATGTGGTAGAGCGCTGTGCCCACCAACAACGAGAAGAAGGCGCCAGGGATATCGAAGGGCAGTCGCCCGCGCGCGACCAGGGCATACAGAAGCAGTCCCAGC
>JAKLEG010000163.1 GCA_022703175.1 Myxococcota bacterium
CACAGCCCGGCGAGCCTACGAGATTGCCGCACAGTACCGCGCGCGCGACATCCCGGTGGTGCTGGGAGGCTACCATGCCACGATGGTTCCGGAAGAAGCACTGCAACACGCCACGAGCGTGATGGTGGGTGATGCCGAACCGGTGTGGGCCTGTTTGTTGAGAGACGCGGCGGCGGGCCAACTGCGCCCGCGCTACCAAGGCACCCGCGCACAAGATCCGCTCTTGGCCGGCGTGCGCACCGACTGGAGCATCTTTGCCGGCAAATCGTACCTGCCCGTGCGACTGACCCAGTTTAGCCGCGGCTGCTTCAACCAATGTGAGTATTGCGCAACAGGCAGTATCTACCAACGTCGCTTCTGTCATCGCCCGGTGTCCGAGGTGGTCGGTGAGCTGCAAGCCGATGGTGCGCGCCTGGTGTTCTTTGTCGATGACAACCTGGTGTGCGACAAACAAGCCGCGCGGGAGCTGCTCACCGCCATCAAACCTTTGCATCTCAAGTGGTTCAGCCAAGCCGATGTCTCGTTTGCCGCAGACCCGGCGTTGATGGAGTTGATGATTGAAAGCGGTTGCGTGGGCCTGGTGGTGGGGTTTGAATCACTCGACCCGCAGAACCTGTTGCAGATGCAGAAACACTGTAACGCTCGACTCGAAGGCTATGACACCACGGTAGAGCGAATCCGTGCCGCGGGCCTCCTGGTGTGGGCGGCCTTCTTATTGGGCTACGACAACGATACCCCTGACACCGTGCGCGCCACCTGCGATTGGGCGCTCTCCAAAAAATTCGCCTTTTCGGCCTTCAACGTGCTGCAGCCCTATCCGAACACGCCCTTCTACGCGCGCATGCAACAAGAGCGGCGGCTCCGCTTCGACGGGCGCTGGTGGCTGCATGATGACTATCGCTTTGGCGACACGGGGATCACACCCAAGCATTGCACGGCCGACGCATTGGGAGCTGCCTGCCAGGCGGCGCGCTTGCGCCATAGCTCGCTGTACCAAATTGCCCGCCGCGCCTGTGATCGCAAAACCCACATGAAAGACCTATGGAGCTTCGCAACCTACTTAGCCTACAACCCGCTGTTTCGCCGTGAGTTGCTCAAAAAGGACCGTATGCTGCTGGGGTATCGCGGGCTGGAGCGGTAACGCCGATGCCATCGCCGTCATGGCCCGGAAGCTCTACGGAATCACTAGGTATGCGCGCACTTCATAGGGGCCAAGGGGTTCGGTGTCCGTAAGCGTTTGGCCTGCAAGAGTCACAGTCGGAACGTCGACAAAGGCCTGCAACGCCGTGGACCAACGTGTCACCTGCGTACCCGGCGGGTCCAGCGGAACGACCCCAACCACAGCCCCCGTCTGCCGCGCACGCGTTTCGTTGAGCACCAACAGTTGCAGCCTCCCGCTCACCCCGTCGACCCACCAATGGGTCTCGCCGGCCACGGTGTCGCGACTGCGCGTGGCACCAACAAAATAGGGTGACAGCGCCCGCGTCTCAGCGGCCACCACCTGCAGGCGTGCCCAAGGCAACTCGGTGGCTTGGCTGAAACTCTGTCCCCACGCGACCACGGCGCTAGCGCCATGAGCCAAAGCCGACCACCACATATACCGGAGCTCCACCAACAGCGGATCACGGGCGCCAAAGTAGCGCCCGGTAGAGGTCGCCAAGCGTACCCGCATGCCCCCGCTCCCATTGGCCTCCGCGAGCGCCACATCCTCGTGTCCATCGCCGTCAAAATCACCCACCGCTTGTGCAAGCAGAGCCGCGGTGTCCAAGTCGCCCGGCCCGAACCAGGTTTCGGCGGCCGCAAAGGTCCCCGCCACAGCGGCCGAGGGCAACACGCGCAACGAGGCTCCTTGTCCTACCAGCAACGCGGGCGTGGGCGACTCCCCAACCCGCGCAGCGGCCATAAAGCCTGCCGTCAGGTCGAGCGCGGAGGTGGCGCTCGTCAACGCGGGGATGGGCGAAGCATAACCCGTACCTGTGGCGAGCAGGGTGATGAGCGAGGTGGTCGCACCCACCGTCTGACCCAACAGCAAATCGAGCAGGCCGTCGCCATTGAAGTCGCCCGAAGCCAAGTGCGGCCACGCTTCAAGATCCAGCTCTGCAACCGTGGTGGCATACAGCCCCACCGCCGGATAGCCCAGCGCCGCAGGAAAGGCTTGGCATGATGAGGGCAAGGCCAACAGCGCTTGAACGCCATCGGGGTAGTCGTAGCTGACCACCAAATCGGCGCAGCCATCACCATCCACATCGCCCGCGGCGGCATGCCGAATGGCGGCGAACGAGACCTCGGGAATTGCCGCCCGATACCGCAGCTTCGGCAACAACCCTGCCCCCGTGCCGCTCGCTGCAACCCAAAAGTCTTGTCGCGTCGGACCGTTGTCTACGAGCAAGAGCAGGTCGTCCCGCTGATCACCATCGCTGTCGGCGCACAACAGATACCTTAGACCTGTCATGGCAAAATCGGCTGGCGTCGATTGGCTCAGAAGCCTCTCGCCAAACGGCGAGCGGCTGAAATCGTAAACCTCCAAACGGCTGTGCGCGCCATCCTCCCATGCCAAAACCAACGCCGACACGCCGTCACCATCGAGGTCACAGGCCGTGACGGCACGTAGCCCAACCGCAGGCGCACCGCGCAAATCGGTCCAGGCCTCCAGATGTTCCCAACGTTCGTTAGGCAAGCGCCCCAACCCCGCGCCTTGCAGCACCAAAAAGAAAGGTTGTGGGTCAGCGCTCGTCGCCACCAGCTCACGGAGCAGGTCGGCATGGGCACCGACGGCGCTCAAACCCGGATGCTCGGCAAGGATCGAATGGCCGTTGGCATCGGGCACCGGGTAGATGTCCATCGACACCAGGTCACTCAATGCCAACCAAGGCGCAAGCAGTTGAAAGTTCTGCGGTTCGGCTTGTGAGCCGCGGGGCGCATGGTTCAGAATCAGCGGCCGAGTGGCATCCAAAGCCCGCAATGGTGTAACAACTTGTGCGCGCACCTCCTCGATGGTGCGACCACCCCAGAGCGGTTCGTCCGGCCCAACCCAACCCAAAAGATTGGCCTCGTTCAAATGCGGCGTCACCCAAGCGCTCATGTCTTGGCCGGATGGGGGTAGCATTCCCAAGCGCTCACCAGGCTCACCAAAACCCTCTTTGCCATCGAAACCGGCGGCCAATGCCGCCTCGACACTCACCCCCTCGGGCAAGCCAACGATGAACTGCGGTAGGACACGCCTCCCCGCGCGATAGAAACCATCGGCACGCAGCTCTAGGTGCGTCTCGGGCAACGGCCCCGAATCGTCGTCGCCGTGCAACATAACGTCAGACGCCTCGATATCAGCGCCGTCAGCCGATATCGGATCGCCCTGCGGTTCCGAGCTGCCAAAATCTGCGTGGGCAGCAACCTGGTCGGTAGGCTCGGAATCGCTACGCGTCGCACCCCGAATCGCTTGGTGGCCTGCTGCCGGTGACTGGCCGCACCCACTCGCTCCAAGAACAACCCAGCCGCCCACCAGCAACAACAAACGCATGGCTCGCTCTCCTAATTGACCCATCATAAAAAGATCTCAGACTGCAAAAATGGAGCCAGTCATAATCCCATCACAGGCTGTTTTGATTACGATTTTGCTCACCTTGAGTGACACCTGTAGGTTACACCCAAGACGCCGAAGACGGCTGGATCGGCAGCGCCAGCCCCCCGCGCCGAACCCATCAGGTTGCCGGCCCGGGTGTGCGTAGCGTGGTTGATGGCAATTTGGGTGACCTGACCGCTTACATCTGATACGCGAACGAGCACGTTAGAGGGGTGGATCATGATGAGGCAGTGGCCGCGGCCCTTGCAAACCCAGCTGCCGCTCTGCTGTACCTGGGTGACATGCTGGTTGTTGACAGCCAACCTGGCCCACGCCGAATCGCGCTACATCGGCTCACAGCTATGTGCCGATTGCCACACAGCACAATTTGCGACCTTTACGGCCTCGGCGTTGAAGAACCAGTCTTATGCAGCCGTGCAGAAGCTCGCCGGTGAGCTAGACCGAGAGGAGCTCATGGCTTGCTACGCCTGCCACACGACGGGATACGGCAAGCCGGGCGGGTTTGTCAGTCTTGAGGAGACTCCGGCGTTGGCCAATTGTGGCTGTGAGGTCTGCCATGGTCCGGGCTCGGTGCATGCGGCCAGCGGCAAAGCTACCGACATTGTGCGTCAGCCAGCCAAAGAACTCTGTGAGACCTGTCATACCCAAGCGAGGGTCCAGTCGTTTCGATTCAGGCCGATGCGTTATGCAGGTGCCCATTGATCCCCGCAGACGGCTGCCCCAGCGCGGAGCGTGAGCCATGCTAGTCCGACAAAGACGCCTGCACGTGCGCGTCGCGATGATGATGAGTGCGGTGGTCGTTGGTGTGATGACAACGATGGTCCTGGTGAATCTCGCGTCCCAGGGGCGCAACTTGCGAGACAATGCCCAGGAGGCTAGCCAACGCCTCGCTGATGCCACCTTGGCCGGCCTCGCGAAACCGATGGCCGTGGGGGACAACGCCTCGGTGGAGGCGCAGCTTATTGCCGCTGCTGCTGCATCGCCAGCCGTCACCGTTCACATCTTCGACCCAAGTCTGCGCGTCGTCTTCTCCAGCCATCTGGAGGATCGTCAGAAACCGCTTTCCGAAGCCTTGAGCAGCACCGCACTGACGCAGGCCGTAGCCGCGTCAATCCGCGGCGGAACCCTGACAAACCAAAGTTTCGCCGAGGTTCGCGGCGGTTTTCACAACGTTGCCACCTTCCGGGCAATCGGCAACGCCCCAGAATGTGGCCACTGCCACGGCTCCAAGCGCGCCGTGTTGGGCGGCATCATCGTCCAACAGGAGACCGAGCAGCTGTTGGTGCAGTCCAAATCCTTGCGTCGCATCAACATCGGGGCCGGTATCCTCGGAACCATCATTATTGTGGGGCTGTTGTACCTGCTGCTTGCGCGCATGGTGCTCAACCCTGTTCGCGAGTTGAGTCGGTCCGCCAACGCCCTTGCCCGCGGCGATCTGGGACATCAAGTGCGTTTGGCGCGCCCTGGCAAGCTCCCCTCACGCGTCCACGCGTGGTTTTGGCGACCGCCAGCATCAAGCGACCCCAACCAGGCCGGCGCTCTCGACGAGCTAGATCAATTGGCCTTTGATTTCAGCCACATGCGCGACCATCAGCGCACGGTATTGCGAGACGTCATGCGTCTGGTCGGCAATTTGACCACGGTGATCGATCAAGTTACCCACACCACCCAGGTGGTGGGCGCGGGTGCCCAGATCGTGAACACGCGCGTCGAGCAGATGTTACGCGCGGCCCAGGCAAACGACGTGGCACTGCAAACAGTTAGCCGCGATGTTGACGTGTTGCGCCAGGTCACCGCTCAGAGCACCGCGTCCGTCAACTGCGTCGTCGAAGGCTGCAACAGCGTTGCTCAAAATGTCCAGGGCATGGTGGAGTCGGTGGTGGAGACTGCCGCGGCCATTGATCAAGTCTCGGCGTCGGTTCAGCAAACCACCGCGAGTGTCGCGACCCTTCACCAGTTTGTCGCCAACACCTCAGCCGCGATGACCGAGATGGATGGCTCGTTTGACGTGGTGCACGGCCACGCGAATGAGGCGGCGTCAATGTCGCACGAAGTCGCGGACAATGCGACCCAACATGCCGCTGCCGTACGCGCGATGATCGACCGGATCGCGGCCATTCGGCGTTCGTCCGATGCCAACGCCGAAATGACCACGGCCCTTGGCACAACGGTGAGCGAAATCACCAAGATGGTGGGGGTGATAGCGCAGGTCACCGACAAAACCACATTGCTCTCCCTGAATGCAGCCATCGTAGCTGCTCATGCCGGCACCGAAGGACGAAGTTTTGCTGTCGTCGCAGATCAGATTAAAGAGCTGGCCAATCGCACCCGCGGCTCGACCCAAGAGATCGAAGGGCTCGTTGAGAGAATCCACAGGTTGTCGGCCGATGTGGACACGACGATCACCGAAAGTCGACAGCACATTGACGCGGGCGTTAGCTCCAGTCGCGCTACCGAAATCGGGCTCCAGAGCATCCTCGCGTCGGTCCAAGGCGCAACGGCTCGCGTTGAGACCATCGCCGCCACTGCCGACGAGCAGAGTCGACTGTCACACCAAGTGACCAAGGCCGTACAACAAATTGCGGCCACCGTTGAAGAGTTGGCCATCGCAACGCGCGACCAAGCGACCAGTGCCGCCCGGATCACGACGAGCACCGACCGCATCCGTGAGCTCTCCACGCATGTCAAAGCCGCGGTCCAAGAGCAGCTTGACGGCGCGCAAAAGATTCACGATTCGACAACTCGACTCAACGGCACTCACGGTTACTCTAAAGGATGCCCAAGCTGCCCAACGCGGCAACGCGGAGCAGGTTTTTGACGCGGTCACCGAGATCCGCAAGGTTTCCGAAAACCAGGCACAGCTGATCCACGAGCTTAACAACGCGATCGCCACGTTGCATTCCCATGGTGAAGCCCTGCGTCGTGAAATGCATTACTTCAAGCTCGAATAATACACCACCGATGGCCGCCGCTGCTCAAGGCTTGCTCAGTTTGGTGCAACTATGCCAAGTTGCGGCGGCTTATGTCGTGACCGAGGCCAAAGGACAATCGCATGTGGAATGATCAACAACGCTCGCTCCGCTCCTCCCCGATGCCCACAAACACAGGCAGCGCATCGAACGGCCATCCCTCGGGTATCGGGCGCGGCTCCTCGTCCGGCGCCACCCCCGAAGAAATGTTCGTCTCCTGGCACTGTAGCCATAACACGGTGCCCGCACACTCGGTGCTGGTTACGACCGAAGCCGCTTGGCCCTCCAAATCGCGCGCCAAAGCCAATTCCACCCCCTGACCGCTATCATTAAGTAAAACCTCCTGCCTCGCCATCAGTTGACGCTTCGCAAACCGATCGCTACGAATAGGATGACGGCACGGCGCCCAGGGGAGGGAATCCGTTGAACGTTGTCCGCTGACAGGCACCTTCGCTAGATGTGTCGGCGCTCGGTTTTGGTACCACTCCCAGAAAGAACACCTGGTGAAACTCGCACGCGTGACCAGGGCCTCGACGCTCCTGCTCGCCACGTTAATTCCCGTTGCGGCCTGCGGTGCGCAATGGCTGTTCTGGGATACCATCCAACCGTTTGTCTGGTTCCTTTTTTACCCGGCCGTTTTTCTGGCCTCGCGACTCCGCGGCATCATCAACGGCATTTGGGCGACGCTGCTATCGGCCGTGCTGGTGGTCTTCGTCTTTCTGCCGCCGCAGCTCACCTTTGCCGTCGACAACCACCAAAATCTCTTTTCGGTTGCCATCTTCGTAGCCATGGGGGTGCTATTCACCCTCACCCATCACCGGCTGCAATTGGCCCGCGACGCCGCCGCCAAAGCCCTTGCCGATTCCCAAGAGTCCAATCGCGAATTGCAGCGTGCGCACCAACAGATTGAAGGGCTGTACCATAGGACGTTGGAGCTCGACACGCTGAGGAGCCATTTCTTCGCGAATGTCAGCCATGAGTTGCGCACCCCCCTCACGCTCATCCTCGGCCCATTGCACAGTCAGTTGCAGCGAGCGGAGTTGGGCGCATCAGAACGTCACACGCTGGAAATCATGGCGCGCAACGCTGAGTTGCTGCGGCACCACGTCGAGAACCTGTTGGATGTGGCGAAGCTCGATGCAGGCAGCATGCCGATGCATTATGAACGTATCGACCTGGCTCATCTGGTGCGCACGGTCGCCTCCCACTTTTCGCTCATCGCCGCACAAAAACAAATCACGCTTACGCTCGATACCCCGGAAAACCTGGAAGCCGCGGTGGACATTGAGAAGTACCAGCGCGTCCTCTTGAACCTCGTGTCCAACGCATTCAAGTTCACGCCCCATGGGGGCAACATCTCGGTCGCGCTATCGGTGTCTGAGACCGAGGTCACACTGTGCGTGCAAGATAACGGCCCGGGTATACCGAACAACATGCGTGATGCTGTGTTCGAACGCTTCCGACAGCTAGATGGCGGTGCCACCCGCAAACATGGCGGCACCGGCTTGGGTTTAGCCATCGTCAAAGAGTTCGTGGACCTGCACAGGGGGAGCGTCTCGGCGAGCGATAGGCCTGGAGGCGGCGCCCGCTTCCTTGTGACGGTGCCGCTGACCGCGCCTGAGGGCGTCCGGGTCGCGTCGTCAACAGGCACGCTTGAGGACGTCGTTGTCCCGCCCATCTTCGACGCACCGACCACCTCACCCATCACCTCTGGGGACGCGAGTGCTCCCTGCATCCTGGTGGTTGAAGACAACGTGGACATGTCGGCCTACATCGCCAGCATCCTCGAACCTGACTATCGCGTCGTGACCGCCCACGACGGCCACGCGGGTTTGGCGAAAGCCCTCATCACCCCGCCGACGCTCCTCATCTCTGACATCATGATGCCGGGCCTAAGCGGCGTCGAAATGATTCGCGCCTTCCGCAAGAGCCCTGAGATGGCAGAGGTGCCGGTGATTGTAGTCACCGCCAAGGCCGACGACGAGCTACGTGTCGAACTTTTGAAGGAAGGAGTGCAGGACTATCTCTACAAGCCGTTCTCTGCCGCCGAATTGCGTGCGCGAGTGGACCGCCTGGTGGGCGACCGACGGCGCGCCGAGGCCCGACTGCGTGAGAGTGAGCGGCGCCTGCGCCTTGCCCTCGCCGCGACCCGGGCCGGGCTGTGGGATTGGCATGTTGCCAGCGGCAACTTGGTCGTCGATGAGGGTTGGGCCAGCATGCTCGGCTACTCCCTTGCGGAGCTTGAACCGATCGACATCCAAACCTGGAAACGCCTGTGCCAACCCGACGATTGGCGGCGCTCGGAGACGCTGCTGCATGCCTGCTTCGCCAAGGAGCAACCCTACTACGAATGCGAATGCCGAGCGCGCCACAAGGCAGGCCACTGGGTTTGGGTCCTCGACCGAGGCCAAGTGGTGGAGTGGAGCAGCGATGGCAAACCCGTGCGTATGACAGGCACGCACCTGGACATCACCAGCCGAAAAGCCACAGAAACCCGCCTGGCGACCCGCGAGCAGGAGCGTCAAACGCTTACCGATGCCCTGATCGTAGAGCACAGCACGCTGGAGGCGGTGCTCGAACATATGGCCATTGGGGTCGCCATCAGTGATGCCCGCGGTACCTTTTTAACAATGAATTCCTCGTGTTTGGCGATGCACGGTTTTGCCACCACCGCTGACATGCTGCTGCGTATCGACGATTACGCCCGCGAATGGCGGCTGTCGACGCTTAGCGGCGAGGTGCTCGCGGTCGAGAATTGGCCGCTGGCGCGCGCGATGCGCCGCGAGTACGCCCGTGACCTTGAGCTTTGCCTCGACCACCTACCGTCGGGACACCAATGGCTGTGTTGCTACAACGTCGCCCCGGTCTTCGACAGCAATGGTCGCGCGGTGTTGTTGGTGTTTACCCTGCAAGACATCACTGCGCGTAAACGCGCCGAGCAAGCGTTGCAAACGAGCAACGCCCGGTTGTCGCTCGCCCTACGTGCCGCCCGCGCGGGCACGTGGGAATGGGACCTGCGAACCAACAAGAACTATTGGTCTGAGGAGCTCTGGAGCCTCTATGGGCTGCCCCCCAACAGCGTCGAGCCGTCCTATGAAGCATGGAGCCAGCTTCTGCACCCAGAGGACGCCGAGCGCGTCAAGGCTTGCGTCCAACGCGCGGTCAACCAAGCGACAGACCTTCAGGTCGAATGGCGCGTTAACACCCCCGAAGCTCAGAGTCGGTGGCTTCTGTCCCAAGGCCACACGATAACGAACGCGCTGGGCCAAGCCGATCGCATGTTGGGCATTGTGCTCGATATCACAGAGCAAAAATCAGCCGCTGCCGAGCGTCAGCAGCTCGCCGACCAACTGCGCCAAGCACAAAAGATGGAGGCGGTAGGCCAACTGGCTGGCGGCGTGGCCCACGACTTTAACAACGTTTTGCAGGTCATTATGGGCAGCACTGCGCTGGCCGAGGACGCCCTGCCGTCGAACCATGCGGCGCGTGAAGCGCTTGATGACATTAGCGCGGTTAGCAAACGCGCAGCCACGTTGGTGAGCCAACTACTCACCTTCAGCCGTCGCCGCTCCTTGGTGCGTGAGCGCCTGGCACTCAACGACTTGGTTGCAAACTTTATGCGGCTGCTTCGCCGTGTCATCGGTGAACAAATCCAACTAAGCTTTGTGCCCAGCCCCGACGTGGGTCTCGTCAACGCCGATCGTGGCATGCTGGAGCAGGTCTTGATGAACCTGTGCGTCAACGCTCGCGATGCAATGGCTTCCGGCGGCCACCTGACGATTGCGACCCTGGTGGCCGAGCTCGACGCGCCAAGCTGCGCACAGACCCCATGGGTCAACCCAGGTCGCCACCTCTGCCTTCAGGTCAGCGACACTGGTTGTGGCATGGACCAGCACACGCGCACGCATTTGTTCGAGCCCTTCTTCACCACCAAGCCGGCCGGCAAAGGCACCGGCCTCGGGCTCGCCACAGCGTACGGCATCGTCACTCAACACGGTGGCCTGGTGCGGGTCGACAGTGAGCTCGGGCGTGGCTCGACCTTCTCGGTATTTCTCCCTGAGGCCGATGGCGCTGCATGTGTGCCAAACCCAACGTTGGATACCGCGCCATGTCGTGGCCACGAAACACTGCTGGTAGCCGAAGATGATCCCACCGTTCGCAAGCTGCTGGTTCGCCTGCTGCGCGAGGCAGGCTACACGGTTCTTGAGGCGGCGAGCGGTCCCGAGGCCGTCTCGGTGTTCGGTCACGCTGGCGGCTTAGTCGACTTGGTTTTACTCGATGCGGTGAT